>NZ_RCOC01000031.1:0-24028 GCF_004307515.1 Pseudomonas sp. Sample_14
GACGTTTCGGGAGGGCTGGGGTGAGGGGGTGACGTTCTTCAATACGACACCAGAGCCCAGCCCTACAAAAAAGCCCCCCACCAATCACTCGGTGGAGGGCTTTTGAGCATCAGCAGTCGTCAGATCAAACCTTGACGATCCAGCCCGCTGGCGCTTCGATGTCGCCGGTCTGCACGCCAGTCAGCTCTTTGTAGAGCTGCTGGGTTACCGGGCCTACCTCGGTTTCGCTGTGGAACACATGCAGGTGATCGTTGTAGCTGATGCCACCAATCGGCGTGATCACCGCAGCGGTACCGCAGGCACCGGCTTCCTTGAAGTCCGACAGCTTGTCGATCAGCACGTCGCCTTCAACCACGTCCAGGCCCAGACGCGATTTCGCCAGTTCGATCAGCGACAGGCGGGTGATGCCTGGCAGGACCGATGGCGAGTTCGGGGTGACGAACTTGTTGTCGTGGGTGATCCCGAAGAAGTTGGCCGAACCGACTTCCTCGATCTTGGTGTGGGTCATCGGATCGAGGTAGATCGCGTCGGCGAAGTTGGCTTTCTTGGCTTTCGAGCCCGGCATCAGGCTGGCGGCGTAGTTGCCACCGACCTTGGCCGCACCGGTGCCTTGCGGGGCCGCGCGGTCGTAGCTGGAGATCTGGAAGTTGTGCGGGGTCAGGCCGCCCTTGAAGTAGGCGCCGACCGGGATGCAGAAGATCGAAAAGATGAACTCGGGCGCGGTGCGCACGCCGATGTTGTCACCGACGCCGATCACGAACGGGCGCAGGTACAGCGCGCCGCCGGTGCCGTACGGCGGGATGAAACGCTCGTTGGCGCGAACCACGGCTTTGCAGGCTTCGATGAACTGCTCGGTGTCGACCGTCGGCATCAGCAGACGCGCGCAGCTGCGTTGCATGCGCAGGGCGTTCTGGTCCGGGCGGAACAGGTTGATCGAGCCGTCCTTGCAGCGATAGGCCTTCATGCCTTCGAAGCACTGCTGACCATAGTGAAGGGCGGTGGAGCCTTCGCTGATGTGCAGGACGTTATCTTCGGTCAGGGTGCCTTTGTCCCACTCGCCATCGCGAAAGTACGACAGATAGCGCTTGTCGGTCTTGATGTAGTCAAAACCCAGCTTGTCCCAATTGATGCTTTCGTTACCCATGACACCCTCTATCACTGAACAACCGCCGAAACGGTTCAAGGCTTCTGACGTTTTTTTGGATGGGCACAACAATACTTCATTCTTGAGCGGTTTCGCAGCCGGAATTCGCTCCGCTGATCGTTCCCTCGACTGATCGTTCCCACGCTCTGCGTGGGAATGCCTCATCGGACGCTCCGCGTTCGGCTGTTGGGACGCAGAGCGTCCCGGGCTGCATTCCCACGCGGAGCGTGGGAACGATCAATTTGACGGATTTACAGATGCAACGCATGCCCCAGCGCCCGCAACGCCGCTTCCTGCACCGCTTCGCCCAAGGTTGGGTGCGCATGGATGGTGCCGCCGATGTCTTCCAGGCGCGCGCCCATCTCCAGGCTCTGCGCGAATGACGTCGACAATTCGGAAACACCGACTCCCACCGCTTGCCAGCCGACAATCAAATGATTGTCGCGACGTGCGACCACGCGGACGAAGCCGCTTTTCGATTCCAGGGTCATTGCGCGGCCGTTGGCGGCGAACGGGAAGCTTGCAACGATGCAGTCCAGCCCCGCAGCCTTGGCCTCGTCCGGAGTTTTGCCGACCACCACCAGTTCCGGGTCGGTAAAGCACACGGCGGCGATGGCGGTCGGGTTGAATTCGCGGCGCTTGCCACTGATCAGCTCGGCAACCATTTCGCCCTGAGCCATGGCGCGGTGGGCCAGCATCGGTTCGCCGCTCACGTCGCCAATGGCGTAGACGTTGCGCATGCTGGTCTGGCAACCGCTGTCGATCCTGATAGCCGAACCGTTCATGTCCAGATTCAACGCTTCGAGATTGAAGCCCTGCGTATTGGGTTTGCGTCCGACCGCGACCAGTACCTGATCGGTTTCCAGATTGAGGGTTTCGCCTTCGGGATCGCGCACCTGCAACGTGCCGTCGAAACCCAGCACGCTGTGCTTGAGGTACAGTTTCACGCCCAGCTGCTTCAGCGCTTCATGTACCGGTTGTGTCAGCTCCGCGTCGTAAGCCGGAAGAATTCGATCCTGCGCCTCGACCACGCTGACTTCGGCGCCGAGCTTGCGATAGGCGATGCCCAGCTCCAGGCCGATGTAACCACCGCCGACCACGACCAGGCGTTTCGGCACAGACGTCGGCGCCAGCGCTTCGGTGGAGGAGATGATTGGCCCGCCAATCGGCAGGATCGGCAGGTTGACGCTGGTCGAGCCGGTGGCCAGCACCAGATGTTCGCACTGGATGCGCGTATCGCCGACTTCCACGGTTTTGCCGTCGATGATTTTCGCCCAGCCGTTGATGACCTGAACCTTGTTTTTCTTCAGCAGCGCGGCGACGCCAGTGGTCAGGCGATCAACGATGCCGTCCTTCCACTCCACACTTTTGCTGATATCCAGGGTCGGCGCGGCAACGCTGATGCCGAGCGCCGAATGCTGGCTGTGATGCTGCGTCTGATGAAACTGCTCAGCCACATGAATCAGCGCTTTCGACGGAATGCAGCCGATATTAAGGCAGGTGCCGCCCAACGATTGGCCTTCGACCAGGATGGTCGGGATGCCCAGTTGCCCGGCGCGGATCGCGGTAACGTAACCGCCGGGGCCGCCGCCGATGATCAGCAGCGTAGTGTTCAGAGATTGCATTCGGGCTTACTCCACAAACAAGGTGGCGGGTTGTTCGAGCAAGCCACGAATGGCCTGAATGAAGAGCGCCGCGTCCATGCCGTCGACCACGCGATGATCGAAGGAGCTGGAGAGGTTCATCATCTTGCGGATCACCACTTGGCCTTTGACCACCATTGGCCGCTCGACGATTTTGTTCACACCGACAATGGCCACTTCCGGCAGGTTCAGTACCGGCGTGCTGACAATGCCGCCCAATGCGCCGAGGCTGGTCAGAGTAATGGTCGAACCTGACAGCTCATCGCGGCTGGCCTTGCCATTGCGCGCGGCGTTGGCCAAACGTGAAATTTCCGCGGCGCTGTCCCACAGGCTGCGCGCCTCTGCATGACGCACCACAGGCACCATCAGGCCGACATCGCTTTGCGTGGCGACGCCGACATGCACCGCGCCCAGGCGCGTAATGACTTGCGCTTCGTCGTCGTAACGGGCGTTCATTTGCGGGAAGTCGCGCAGGGCGACGACCAGCGCGCGAACGAGGAACGGCAACAAGGTCAACTTGCCACGGCTGGCGCCATGCTTTTCATTCAGATGCGCACGCAGCTCTTCGATCGCGGTGACGTCGATTTCTTCAACATAACTGAAGTGCGCGGCACGCTGAGTGGCATCCTGCATGCGCTGGGCGATCTTGCGGCGCATGCCGATCACTTGAATCTGTTCTTCGTCGTTACGCTGGGCGTACGCGGCGGCAACCGGTGCCGAAGCGTTCGACTGACCTTGCGCCAGATAGGCTTCAAGGTCTTCGTGCAGCACACGACCGGCCGGGCCGGAACCGCGCACCAGACGCAATTGAATGCCCAGATCCAGCGCATGTTTGCGCACGGCCGGCGATGCGAGCGGGCGTTCATCCGCTTCGCGAGCAACCATCGGGCCTTGGCAAACGGCAGCCGGACGTGGTGCGGTGGCTGCGGCGGGTTTGCTTTCGACAGCGGCTTCAACTTTCGGCGCAACCGGTGCTTCTTTGACCGGCGCGGGTGCGGCCGACTCTTTAAGGTTGCCAGCCCCTTCGACTTCGATGCTGATCAGCACACTGCCAACCGCCATCACTTCACCCGGCTGACCACCGAGGGCAATCACTTTCCCGTGCACCGGCGATGGAATATCGACCATTGCCTTGTCGGTCATTACATCCGCCAGCACCTGATCTTCAACCACCAGATCGCCAACCTTGACGTGCCACTGCGACAGTTCTACTTCTGCGATGCCTTCGCCGATGTCCGGCATCTTGATAACGTGCGTGCCCATTCAGACCTCCATGACCCGTTTCAACGCCGCGCCCACGCGGGACGGCCCTGGGAAATACGCCCACTCCTGCGCGTGCGGGTAGGGAGTGTCCCAACCGGTGACGCGCTCGATCGGCGCTTCCAGGTGATGGAAGCAATGCTCCTGCACCAGCGATACCAGCTCGGCGCCGAAACCGCAGGTGCGGGTGGCTTCGTGAACCACCACGCAGCGGCCGGTTTTCTTCACCGACTTGACGATGGTTTCCAGGTCCAGGGGCCACAGGCTGCGCAGGTCGATGACTTCGGCATCGACGCCGGATTCTTCGGCAGCGACTTGCGAGACGTATACGGTGGTGCCGTAAGTCAAAACCGTCACATCTTTGCCCGGACGAGTGATCGCAGCGACGTCCAGCGGCACGGTGTAGTAACCGTCCGGCACCTGGGCTTGCGGGTGTTTCGACCACGGGGTTACCGGGCGGTCGTGATGGCCATCGAACGGGCCGTTGTACAGGCGTTTCGGCTCAAGGAAGATCACCGGGTCATCGTTTTCGATGGAGGCGATCAGCAAGCCTTTGGCGTCGTACGGGTTGGACGGCATCACTGTGCGCAGACCGCAGACCTGAGTGAACATCGCCTCGATGCTCTGGCTGTGCGTCTGGCCGCCGTAGATGCCGCCGCCGCAAGGCATGCGCAGGGTCATCGGTGCGGTGAATTCACCGGCCGAGCGATAACGCAGACGCGCTGCTTCGGAGATGATCTGGTCGGAGGCGGGGTAGACGTAGTCGGCGAACTGGATTTCGGCGACCGGCCGCAAGCCATACGCACCCATGCCCACGGCCACGCCGACGATGCCGCTTTCCGAAATCGGTGCGTCGAACACCCGCGAGGTGCCGTACTTGGTCTGCAGGCCTTCGGTGCAGCGGAACACGCCGCCGAAGTAGCCGACGTCCTGACCGAACACGACGACGTTGTCATCGCGCTCAAGCATCACATCCATGGCCGAGCGCAGGGCCTGGATCATGGTCATGGTGGTCGTGGTCATGGCGGTTTCCAACTGAATATTGTTGTTGTGATCGTTCATGTCAGATCCCCAACTGCTGACGCTGGCGCTTCAAGTGCTCCGGCATCTCTTTGTAGACGTCTTCGAACATGGTCGCGGCGCTCGGAATCTGCCCGCCGGCAAGGGTGCCGTACTGTTCGGCCTGTTTCTGCGCGGCAATCACTTCGGCTTCAAGTTCAGCGCTGACGGCGCTGTGCTCTTCCTCCGACCAGTGGCCGACCTTGATCAGGTGCTGTTTCAGACGCGCGATCGGATCGCCAAGCGGGAAGTGGCTCCAGTCATCGGCAGGGCGGTATTTCGATGGATCGTCGGAGGTCGAGTGCGGACCGGCGCGGTAGGTGATCCATTCGATCATGGTCGGGCCGAGGTTGCGCCGGGCGCGTTCGGCAGCCCAAGCGGAAGCGGCGTAGACCGCGTAGAAGTCGTTGCCATCGACCCGCAGCGAGGCGATGCCGCATCCGACACCGCGTCCGGCGAAAGTCGTGGCTTCACCGCCGGCGATGGCCTGGAAGGTGGAAATCGCCCACTGGTTATTCACGACATTGAGGATCACCGGCGCGCGATAAACGTGGGCGAAGGTGAGGGCGGTGTGGAAGTCCGATTCGGCGGTGGCGCCGTCACCGATCCACGCTGAGGCAATTTTCGTATCGCCTTTGATCGCCGAGGCCATGCCCCAACCAACGCCCTGAATGAACTGAGTGGCGAGGTTGCCGGAGATGGTGAAGAAACCGGCGTCCTTGACCGAGTACATGATCGGCAACTGGCGGCCCTTGAGCGGATCGCGCTCGTTGGACAGCAGTTGGCAGACCAGGTCGACCAGCGGCACATCGCGGGCCATCAGGATGCTTTGCTGGCGGTAGGTCGGGAAGCACATGTCATCGATGTTCAGCGCCAACGCCTGGGCGCTGCCGATGGCTTCTTCGCCAAGGCTCTGCATGTAGAACGACATCTTTTTCTGCCGCTGGGCGACGACCATGCGGTTGTCGTAGATGCGCGTCTTGAGCATCGCGCGCATGCCTTTGCGCAGGATTTCGACCGGCACGTTTTCGGCCCACGGGCCGAGGGCGTTGCCCTGATCGTCGAGCACGCGAATCAGGCCACGGGCGAGGTCGGCGGTGTCGGCAGGTTCAACATCGACAGGAGGTTTGCGCACCGTACCGGCATCGGTCAGATGCAGGTAGGAAAAGTCGGTCTTGCAGCCGGGACGGCCCGAGGGTTCAGGGACGTGCAGGCGCAGCGGTTCATACGCTTGGGTCATGGCTTCTACGCTCGATCTTGTGAATTTCTTGTAGTGAGCTGGCAGTCATTCCCGGGTAGGGGAAATCTTGTCCTACAACAATCATAGGCGTGGCCAAGAAGAATATTTCTCTGTGTTTCGTTGCGCTGGTGACCATTTGCAGATAGAAATTCTGCATAAACATAAAAAACAGGTGGTTTTGTCTCATGCGCAAACTGGACCGTACCGACATCGGCATTCTCAACAGCCTTCAGGAGAACGCGCGCATCACCAACGCCGACCTCGCTCGCTCGGTGAACCTGTCGCCGACGCCGTGCTTCAACCGGGTCAAGGCCATGGAAGAATTGGGCTTGATTCGCGAGCAGGTCACGCTGCTGGATGCCGATCTGCTGGGGCTGCACGTGAACGTGTTCATTCACGTCAGCCTGGAAAAACAGGTAGAGGAGGCGTTGCAGCATTTCGAGGAAGCGATTTCTGATCGGCCTGAGGTGATGGAGTGCTATCTGATGGCGGGTGATCCGGATTATCTGATTCGCGTGCTGGTGCCGAGCATTCAGTCGCTGGAACGCTTCATGATGGATTTTCTGACCAAGGTGCCGGGGGTGGCGAATATTCGTTCGAGCTTTGCGCTGAAGCAGGTGCGTTATAAGACCGCGTTGCCGTTGCCGGCCAATGGGTTGACGTTGGGCAATTGATACGACTGACCTGCAGACGCCGATCGTTCCCACGCTCCGCGTGGGAATGCCGCCAGGGACGCTCCGCGTTCCGCCTCAAGAAGTGACGCAGAGCGTCACGGGATGCATTCCCACGCGGAGCGTGGGAACGATCAGTTGGCGCTGCTGGAGGCTGCGTTGCCGAACCGTCAGAGTTTGTTGAGCGGAATCTTCAGGTAAACCACGCCATTCCCCTCAGGTGCCGGCAGATTCCCCGCCCGCACGTTCACCTGAATCGCCGGCAGCAGCAACGTCGGCATGCCTAACCCAGCGTCACGTGTCGTGCGCATTTCGACGAACGCCGCTTCGTCGATCCCGTCATGCACATGAATATTGCTTTTGCGCTGTTCGCCGACAGTGGTCTGGCACTGTGAGGCGCGGCCTTCGGGCGGGTAATCGTGGCAGACGTAAAGCTTCACGCTGGCCGGAAAAGCCAGCAGCTTCTGGATCGACTTGAACAATTGCTGCGCATTGCCGCCAGGGAAATCACAGCGCGCGGTGCCAACGTCGGGCATGAACAGCGTGTCACCCACCAGGATCTGCTCGCCGTCGATCAGGTACGCCATGTCCGCTGGCGTATGGCCGGGGACGTGCAGGGCGGTAGCCTTGAGGTTGCCAATCATGAACGACTCGTTCGGCGCGAACAGATGATCGAACTGCGAGCCATCGACGCAAAATTCCGGCTCCAGATTGAACAGCGCCTTGAACACATTCTGCACTTTGCTGATCGATTCACCGATGGCGATCTTACCGCCCAGTTCCCGACGCAGGTACGGCGCGGCGGAGAGGTGATCGGCGTGGGCGTGGGTTTCCAGCAGCCATTGCACTTGCAGCCGGTGCGCACGCACGAAAGCGATGATCTTGTCCGCCTGCGCCGTGCCGGTGCGCCCGGCGGCGCCATCGTAGTCAAGCACCGGGTCGACGATCGCGCACTGGCCGCCGTCGGCTTCATAGACCACGTAGCTGTAGGTCGAGGAGGCGGGGTCGAGGAACGCTTCAATCTGGGCGGACATGGCAGAAACCTGTGCTGAGGAATTTCGAGTTGCAACAGTTTATGTAAAAACATAATGTTCGCAGCTTAAGTGACCTTCAAGGCCTCGTGCAAATGCAATCCAGTCTGACCGAATGTGAAGTCGCCCAACTGCGCGCCTCGGCGTCCAAAGCCTGCGCCTTGCTCAAAGCCCTGGCCAATGAGGACCGTCTGTTGATCCTCTGTCAACTGACCCAGGGCGAACGCAACGTCGGCGAGCTGGAAAAAATGACCGGCGTACGCCAGCCGACGCTGTCCCAGCAACTGGGCATCTTGCGCGATGAAGGGCTGGTCGCGACTCGCCGTGAAGGCAAATATATTTTCTACGGCCTGGCCAGTCACGAAGTGATCCAGGTGATGAAAACCCTCTCGGGGCTCTATTGCGGAGCGGTACTCAAGAGCTGGGAACAGCCATAAATGCCAGCCCTCACAAACATCTCCTGTGGGAGCGAGCCTGCTCGCGAAGGCGGCGCGTCAGCCGACGAATAGTTGACTGAGCCACCGCTTTCGCGAGCAGGCTCGCTCCCACATTAGTTGTTGTGGTGAGCCAAAAAAAAACCTTGCGTGCAGCAAAAGGAACAAGCAATGAACGATCAACACTGGGGCCCATCCATCAGTGCGGACATCGTGGTCATCGGCGGCGGCACGGCCGGCATCGGTTTTGTCGCCAGCCTGCTCAAGCGTGACCCGCACCTTCAAGTCACCGTGATCGAACCGAGTTCACAGCACTACTATCAACCGGCGTGGACGCTGGTCGGCGGTGGTGCGTTCGATGTGAAAGACACCGTCAGGCCGATGAGCAAAGTCATGCCGCGGCAGGCGACGTGGATTCAGGCCAGTGTCAGCGCCATCGACCCGCAAAGCCGCCAACTCACCCTCGACGACCAGCGCACCGTCAGCTATCAGAACCTGATCGTCTGCCCCGGCCTGCGCCTGGCCTGGGAGAAAATCGAAGGCTTGCAGGAAAGCCTCGGCCAGCACGGCGTCACCTCCAACTACAGCTATCAGCACGCCCAGTACACCTGGGATCAAGTGCAGAAACTGCGCGACGGCCGGGCGCTGTTCACCCAACCAGCGATGCCGATCAAATGTGCCGGCGCGCCGCAGAAGGCCTTGTATCTGTCTTGCGATTACTGGCGCAAATCCGCCGTGCTGAAAGACATCAATGTCGAATTCAACCTCGCTGGCGCTGCGCTGTTTGGCGTGCCGACCTTTGTGCCGCCGTTGATGAAGTACATCGAACAGTACGACGCGCAACTGGCGTTCAACTCGAATCTGGTCAAGGTCGACGGCCCGGCAAAAACCGCGTGGTTTGACGTCAAGGACGCCGACGGCAATGTCAGCCGGGTCGCGAAAACCTTCGATCTGCTGCACGTCGTGCCGCCACAAGTCGCGCCGGATTTCATCGCACAGAGTCCGCTGGCCGATGCCGGCGGTTGGTGCGAGGTCGATCCGCACAGCCTGCAGCATCCGCGCTATCCAGACGTGTTTGCATTGGGCGATATCTGCGGCACCAGCAACGCGAAAACCGCCGCAGCGGTGCGCAAGCAGGTTGTCGTCGTTGCGCAGAACCTGCTGGCCGCGCGCAAACAACAGCCGCTGCCGCTCAAGTACGACGGCTACGGCTCGTGCCCGCTGACGGTGGAGAAGGGCAAGGTGATCCTCGCCGAGTTCGGCTATGGCGGCAAACTGCTGCCGACTTTCCCGCTGGACCCGACCGTGGCCCGCCGTTCGGCGTGGTGGCTGAAGGCGACGCTGCTGCCGTGGTTCTACTGGCACGGCATGCTCAAGGGCCGCGAGTGGCTGACGCGTCTATCCAGGGTCGACTGAGAAAACCCCTATGTTGCTGGCAAGTCTGTTTGGCGTGGTGATGGGGTTGGTCCTCGGCCTGACCGGCGCAGGCGGCGGGATTCTCGCGGTGCCGGCGCTGGTGCTCGGGCTCGGCTGGACGATGACGCAAGCGGCGCCGGTGGCCTTGTTTGCGGTCGGCAGCGCGGCGGCGGTCGGGGCGATCGATGGTTTGCGCCATGGCCTGGTGCGTTACCGCGCGGCGCTGTTGATCGCGGCACTGGGCGCGGTGTTTTCGCCGCTGGGGATCTACTTCGCGCATCAACTGCCGGAAAAGATTCTGATGATCCTGTTCAGCCTGCTGATGGTTCTGGTCGCTTGGCGAATGTTCAGAAAGGACCGTCAGCAAGCGGGGCCGAGCGATCACGGCCACGCCAGTTGGGGGCAGAAAAACTGCATGCTCAACGAGCAGACCGGGCGCTTCGACTGGACCGCCAAATGCACCGCTACCCTGGCTGCACTGGGCGCGATTACCGGTGTGGTCTCAGGATTGCTCGGCGTCGGCGGCGGGTTCCTGATCGTGCCGGCGTTCAAGCAACTGACCGATGTGCAGATGCGCGGCATCGTTGCGACGTCGTTGATGGTGATCAGTCTGATTTCCGCGATCGGCGTGATCGGCGCGTTTCATGCGGGGGTGCGTATCGACAGCCAAGGCGCGGCGTTCATTGTCGCCAGCATCGTTGGCATGCTCATCGGTCGCAGGCTGTGCGCGCAGGTGCCGGCGCGGGCGTTGCAGGTGGGGTTTGCCAGTGTCTGTCTGGTGGTCGCGGGGTACATGTTGTTGCGGGCGTGAAGAGCAAAAGATCGCAGCCTGCTTGCACGAGGCTGCGATCTTCTCAGACGGTTACAACACCAGGTGCGGCAGCCACAGCGAAATCGCCGGAACGTAGGTCACCAGCAGCAGCACCAGGAACAGCACGCCATAGAACGGCAGCAGCGCTTTCACGGTGCTTTCGATACTGACCTTGCCCACCGCCGAGCCGACGAAGAGCACGGCCCCCACGGGCGGTGTTATCAATCCGATCCCCAGGTTGACCAGCATGATCATGCCGAACTGCACCGGATCGACACCGATGCCCATGATCACTGGCATCAGGATCGGCGTGAGGATCAGGATCAGCGGCGCCATGTCCATCACCGTGCCAAGCAACAGCAACATCACGTTGATGCACATCAGGATCACGTAGCGGTTGTCCGACAGGGTCAGGAACAGTGTGGTGATTTTTGCCGGGATCTGCATCAGCGTCATGATGTAGCCGAAGCTGGCGGCGAAACCGATCAGGATCATCACGATGGAGATGGTGCGCACCGTGCGGTGCATCAGCTTGGGCAGCTCGCGCCATTTGTAATCGCGATAAATGAACATGGTCACGAAGAATGACCACAGCACCGCGATGGCCGCCGATTCAGTGGCGGTGAAAATACCCGAGAGAATGCCGCCGAGGATGATCACCATCGCCATCATGCCCCACAGGGCTTCGCCGACGATCTTCAGCGCCTGGCGCATCGGAATCACTTCGCCCTTGGGGTAGTTGCGCTTTTTCGCGAAGATCAGGCACAGCACCATCAGGCAGGCGCTCATCAGCAGGCCCGGGACGATGCCGGCCATGAACAGCGAAGCGATCGACACCGTACCGCCAGCGGCCAGCGAGTAGAGCACCGAGTTGTGGCTTGGCGGAGTCAGCAGGGCTTGCACTGAACCGCTGACGGTCACGGCGGTGGAGAAGTCCCGTGGATAACCCTTGCGCTCCATCTCCGGAATCAGCACCGAACCCACAGACGCAGTGTCGGCCACCGAAGAACCGGAGATCGCACCGAAGAACGTCGAGGCAACAATGTTGACCAGCGACAGACCACCACGGACGAAACCTACCAGCACCCCGGCACACGCCACTAACCGCCGGGACATGCCGCCCTCGGCCATGATCGCGCCGGCGAGGACGAAGAACGGAATGGCCAGCAGCGAGAATTTGTTCACCCCCGAGGCGACCTGGATCATCACCGCCTGGAAGGGAATGTCGATCCACCAAGCGCCGATCAGCGCAGCGGCGCCCAACGCGTAAGCGACCGGCATGCCGATCAGGATCAATACGATAAAACTGCCCAGCAGGATCAGAGCGTCCATTAAACGGCACCTTCACTTTCTTCAACCAGGTCGAACTGCACGACCCGACGTTTGCTCTGGTCACCGAGCAAGAGTTTTTCCACGACAAAAATCAATGTCAGCAAACCGCCCACGGGGATCGGCAGATAGGTCACGCCAACCCGCAGATCGGGCAGGGCTGCCATGAACTGGTTCCAGGTGGACATGCACAGCTTGGTGCCCCAGATGGTCATGAAGATGCAGATGGCCGCCATCAGCAGTTGCGAAAAAATCGCCGCTGCGGCTTTCATTTGCGCCGGCATGCGGTCGGTGAGCATGGCCACGGCCATGTGCGCACCGGCGCGGTAACTGGCGGCGGCGCCGATGAAGGTGAACACCATCATCAGCAGGATCGCCGTCGGCTCTGGCCAGCTGGAGCCGGTGCCGAGCACGTAGCGGGCGAACACGCCCCAGGGAATCATCAGGGAAATCGCCAGGACGGAAAGGCCGGCGACCCAGATGCACGTCATGTAGATCTTGTCGTTGATACGCAGCAGCAGATTCTTCATCGGGTTCCACCGTAACCGGGCGCGCCTGAACCGCTGGCGCGCCGGGCCTTTTTCATGAGTACAGAGCGGGAGGCGTTACTGAACGGCTTCGATCTTTTTGATCAGGTCGGCGTACTTCGCGCCGTACTTTTCCCGTACCGGTGCGGTGGCGTCGTAGAAGGGTTTTTTGTCGACTTCGATGAACTCGACGCCAGCGGCCTTGAGTTTTTCTTCACTGGCAGCGGACTTCTTGTCCCACAGTACGCGCTCTTCAGCCTGGGCAGCCTTGGCGGCTTTTTTCACCAGTTGCTGTTGATCCGGAGTGAGTTTTTCCCAAGTGATTTTCGACATCACGATCGGCTCTGGCAGGATCAGGTGACCGGTCAGGCTGTAGAACTTGGCGTTCTGGAAGTGGTTGTGTTCAAGCAGGGTCGGCGGGTTGTTTTCCGCGCCATCGATCACGCCGGTCTGCAGGGCGCTGAAGATTTCCCCGGTGTCCATGGCGATGCCGTTACCGCCCATGGCGTTCATCATGTCGATGAACATCGGGTTGCCTTGTACGCGGATTTTCATGCCCTTGAGGTCTTCGAGCTTGCGCACCGGTTTCTTGGTGTAGATGTTGCGCGTGCCGCCGTCCATCCACGCCAGGGCCACCAGGCCGAATTCAGAGTTGGTGATTTTGCCGAGGATCTCGTCGCCCACCGGTCCGTCGATGACGTTACGCATGTGTTGCTGATCGCGGAAGATGAACGGCATGTTGAACACGTTCACATCCGGCACCACGGGGCCGACGATCCCCAGGCTGACGCGGGACAACTGCACTGCGCCGACCTGCATCTGCTCGATGACTTCCTTTTCCGATCCCAGCACACCGCCCGGGAAATACTGGAAAGTCAGTTCGCCGTTGGTTTCCTTGGTCAGGGCCTTGCCCATGTTTTCTTCAGCCACCACGGTTGGATAACCGGCGGGGTGAATGTCGGCAAATTTGAGTTTCATTTCCGCCTGAGCGGCACCGGCAAAGGTGAACATCAGCGGGAGTGCAGCGGCGAGCAAGGTGCGTTTGAAATTCATGGGGGTGAGTCTCCAGTCTTGTTATTTTTGTGTTCAAGGCGCAGCGGTGCAGCAGAGGGTCTAAAGCAAATCGTTGAATTGCGGTTCGGCGAGGCCTTTGACGCCTGGCTTCAGGGCGAACACGCCGCCGGCCAGGGATTGCGGGTCGTGGTCATCGCCGGGGCGAATCGAGGCGACAAACAAGGTGTCCAGGTTGCTGCCGCCGAAGGCGCACATGGTCGGTTTCTTCACCGGTACTTCCAGCGAGAAATCCAGTCGGCCATCCGGGGCAAAGCGGTGGATCAGGCCGGCGTCGTTGGCGCAGATCCAGTAGCAGCCTTCGGCATCCACGGCAGCGCCATCGGGGCGGCCGGGGAAATGATTCATGTCGACGAAGATTCGGCGATTCGATGGCGTGCCGGTCTCGGTGTCGTAATCGAAGGCCCAGATCAGTTGCACGTTGGGGTGCGAATCCGACAGGTACATGGTTTTGCCGTCAGGGCTGAAAGCGAGGCCGTTGGGCACGATGAAGCCATCCAGCTGCGCTTCGACCACGCCCGTCTGCCCGGCGCCGTAGCGATAGAGCCGGCCTTCAGGCGCGTTCAGGCCCATGTTCAGCACCATGCTGCCCGCCCAGAAACGCCCTTGGCGATCGCAGCGACCGTCGTTGAGGCGCATGTCGGCGCGGCTGTGCTCGACGGTGGCGAGCAACTCACTGTCGAGGCTGCCGTCGCTGTGCGGGTGCAGGCGAAAGAAGCCGCTTTCCATGCCAGCGACCCAGCCACCACTGCGGTGGCGGGTGATGCAGGCGAGCATTTCCGGCGCCTTCCACGAGGCAACATGGCCAGTGTCAGCGCTCCAGCGTTGCAGTCCGCCGTTGGGGATGTCGACCCAGTACAGGGCGTTTTCCTGCGGCACCCAGACCGGGCTTTCACCGACCGCGTTGCGGGCGTCGACGATCAATTCGGCTTGCATACTCATTCCCTTGGTTTTTATTGGAGGGGGATCAAGTCGAGCGATCAATCGCCAAACGGGCCTGCTGCAACGAAGGCGCCGCCCTGATAGATCCGCGCCGGGTCATCGTCGGCTGGCATCGGTTGCGCTTCGACCTTGTCGCGGAACACTTCCGAGGTGTCCTTGGCTTCGAAACCGAGGTGGCTGGCGTAGCGGTTGTCCCACCAGACGTCTTTGTTGGCGGACATGCCGTAGACCACGGTGTGGCCGACGTTCGGTGTGTACAGCGAGCGTTCGAGCAGTTGCGTGAGATCGTCGAAGCTCAGCCAGGTGTGCATCATCCGGCGGTTTTGCGGTTCGGGGAACGAGGAGCCGATGCGGATGCTGACGGTTTCGATGCCGTAGCGATCGAAGTAGAAACTGGCCATGTCTTCGCCGTAGGACTTGGACAAGCCGTAGTAACCATCGGGACGACGCGCTGAAGTGGCGTCGAGCTGTTGGTCCTGTTTGTAGAAACCGATGACGTGGTTGGAGCTGGCGAAGATCACCCGCTTCACACCGTGCTTGCGCGCCGCTTCGTAAATGTGGAACACGCCGCAGATATTGGCGCCGAGGATTTCTTCGAACGGGCGCTCGACCGAGACGCCGCCGAAATGCAGGATCGCATCGACGCCTTCGACCAGTTGATGCACGGCTTGCTTGTCGGCGAGGTCGCAGAGCACGACTTCTTCGTGGTCATCGACGGCCGGGGCGAGGGCGGCGATGTCGGACAGGCGCAGCACATTGGCGTAAGGGCGCAGGCGTTCGCGCAACACTTTGCCCAGGCCGCCGGCGGCACCGGTCAGCAGCAGGCGGTTGAAAGGAGCGCGGGGGGTAGAGGTAGACGTCATGGCAATCCCTGAACACATTGTTATTAGGTTTGTTGTAGGTTGTCGTATGACTGCGCTGAAGTATCGGTAGGGTTTCCGGATCTTGTCAACGCGACTTTTGGTGTAGATGACGGAAGGGGCGATTCATTTTTTCAGCACCCGATACCTGCCTGGCAATGCAATCCCCTTGTGGGAGCGAGCCTGCTCGCGAATGCGCTGTGTCAGTCAGAACAAGTCGACTGGTCCGGCGCTTTCGCGAGCAGGCTCGCTCCCACAGGGCAAACCGCCAACCCTTACAACAACGAAATCGGATAGCTGATAAAGATCCGGTTCTCGTCGAATTCGTTGGTGCTGAAGTCCCGGCGAATGGTCGCGTTGCGCCATTTCACGTTGAGGTTCTTCAGCGGGCCGCTCTGCACGGTGTAGGCCAGTTCCGATTCGCGGCCCCATTCCTTACCGTCATTGGTGGTGGCGGTGTGCACGTTATCGCCGCTGATGTAGCGGTTCATCAGGGTCAGGCCAGGCACGCCCAGCGCAACGAAGTTGTAGTCGTGACGCACCTGCCAGGAGCGCTCTTTGGCGTTGTCATAACTGGCGTTGTAACTGTCGTTGGCCAAGGTGCCGCCGCTGGTGCCGTTGACGCGCATCCAAGCATCGTCGCCGGTGAGTTTCTGCAGGCCGACGTAGAAGGTGTTGCCACCGTACTTGGCCGAGAGCAGGGCGAACGCGGTCTTGTTGTCGAGGTCGCCGGCCTGAGCGCTGCCGTCTTCCTTGCCGGTGAAGAAACCGAGGTTGGCGCCCAGCGTCCAGTCGCCCATCGGCTGACTGTGGCTGAGGTTGAAATACTGCTGCTGGTAGATGTCGGTGAGCTCGGCGTACCACACGCCGACCATCGTGCGTTTTTCGTTGAAGCTGTATTCGCCGCCGCCGAAGTTGAAACGATCGGAGGTGAATGCACCGCGGCCGTTCATCGACATGTCTTCCATGCTCGCGTCGTTGCGCGGGCTATTGCCACGGAACTGGCCGCCGTAGACGGTCAGGCCGTTGATTTCAGTGGACGTGATCTGCCCGCCGCGAAAGGTCTGCGGCAGGGAGCGGCCGTCGTCGGAGCGCAGGATCGGCAATACCGGCATCCATTCGCCGACCTTCAATTCGGTCTTCGAGACTTTGGCTTTCAGCGCCACGCCGAGGCGACCGAAATTGTCGGCCGGGCGACCGTCATCATGAATCGGCAACAACTGCGTACCGCCAGTGCCTTTGCCGCCATCGAGCTTTTGCGAATACAGCCCGAGCACATCGAGGCCGAAGCCGACGGTGCCTTGGGTGAAGCCGGATTTGGCGTCGAGAATGAAGCTCTGCGTCCACTCTTCGGCCTTGCCCTGCGGATAGGCCGGGTTGACGAAGTTGCGGTTGAAGTAGGCGTTGCGCAGGTTCAGCGTGGCTTTGCTGTCGTCGAGAAAGCCCTCGGCATCGGCGCTCATCGGCAAGGCCAGAGCGAGGCTGCTGCAACCGATCAGGCTCAGGGTCGAACGCGGTTTGAAATGGGCAAAACGTGAAGGGCGGACGGAATTGCGGGCGAGTGGGCTCACTGTGACGCTCCCTGGATCGTTTGTTGTTTTTATTATTTGTCATACGTCGTCGTACAACATCGATGCGGATATTTCCCAGATTTTCGGGGATTGTCAACTGGAAGTTATACGATGACCTCCCATTCGACGCCGAACCCATGTGGGAGCGAGCCTGCACGCGAATGCGGACTTTCAATCAATGAAGTTGTCGACTGACACAGCGCTTTAGCGAGCAGGCTCGCTCCCACAGGGTTCCTTGGTGTCTGTCGAGTCGTGTATTGCCCGTCAAATTGCGGCAAACTTCCTCCACCCCCAGCACCAGGCCGATTCATGGATAAATACGCCCCGCGCAACTGGCAACCCCACGAAAAGCCCAGCCTGCCCGGTTCTCCGTCGACACCGCTGCACTCCACGCCCAAGCGCCTGGCGTACGCGGCGGTTGGCGTGCTGGTGGCGGTGACCGGTGGGTTGGGCAACTCGCTGGTGGTTGCCAACCTGCCTTACCTGCAAGGCTCGCTCGGCGCGACCACGGCGGAGATGGCCTGGCTGCCGGCGGCGTATGTGATGACCAACGTGTCGATGAACCTGCTGCTGGTGAAGTTTCGCCAGCAATTCGGCTTGCGCGCGTTCACCGAAGTGTTTCTGGTGCTGTATGCGCTGGTCACCTTCGGCCATTTGTTCGTCAACGATCTCAACTCGGCAGTGGCGGTGCGAGCGGCGCACGGCATGGTCGGTGCGGCGCTGAGCTCGCTGGGTCTGTATTACATGGTGCAGGCGTTTCCGGCGAAGTGGCGGCTCAAAGCGTTGGTACTCGGCCTCGGCACGTCGCAGTTGGCGTTACCGCTGGCGCGGCTGTTTTCCGAAGACCTGTTGCAGATCGCCGAATGGCGCGGTTTGTACTTGTTCGAATTGGGCATGGCCCTGCTGTCACTCGGCTGTGTGTTGCTGCTGAAGTTGCCGCCCGGTGACCGCTTCAAGACCTTTGAAAAACTCGATTTCCTCACCTTCGCCATCCTCGCCACGGGTGTGGCGTTGTTGTGCGCGGTGCTGTCGCTGGGGCGGATCGACTGGTGGCTGGAGGCAGACTGGATCGGCGTGGCGCTGGCCTGTTCGATCGCGCTGATCATCATGGGCCTGGCCATCGAGCATAACCGCAGCAACCCGATGTTGATGACCCGCTGGCTGGGCAGCGGAACGATGATCCGCCTGGCGCTGGCGGTGACCCTGATTCGCATGGTCACCTCGGAGCAATCCACCGGCGCGGTCGGTTTCATGCAGAACCTCAACATGGGCTATGAGCAATTGCACAGTCTGTATGTGGTGATGCTGATCGGCAGCATCGCCGGGCTTGCCACCAGCGCGTTGACCATCGACCCCAAACATTTGCTGATGCCGTTGATCATTTCCTTGGCGCTGATGGCCACCGGTTCGGTGATGGACAGCTTCTCGAACAACCTGACCCGCCCCGGAAACATGTATTTCAGTCAGTTCCTGCTGGCGTTCGGCAGTACGTTTTTTCTCGGCCCGACCATGGTCTTCGGCACGCGCAACGTGCTGACCAATCCGCGCAACCTGGTGAGCTTTTCCGTGCTGTTCGGGATCTGCAACAACCTCGGCGGACTGCTCGGCGCGGCGTTGCTTGGCACTTTTCAGATCGTGCGGGAGAAGTACCATTCCAGCCACATCGTCGATCATCTGGTGATGTCCGATCCTTTGGTGGCTGCGCGAGTGCAGAGCGGCGGCTCGGCGTTCGGCGGTTTGCTCGCCGACCCGAGCCTGCGCAATCTGGCTGGCATGCGCAGCCTCGCCAATGCGGCGACACGCGAAGCGAACGTGCTGGCCTATAACGATGTCTTCATGCTGATCGCGGTCATTGCCGTCCTGACCATGATCTGGCTTTCGATTCGCGCGTTGTGGCTGATGAGCACCACCAAAGCCATTGAACCGACACCTTCCGTACCACCCAGCGGTGCCACTTCTTCATGACCGAACCGACCACCACAACCACCAATGCCATCGCCGCCACGCCTGAAGGGGAAGCGCCGCCATCGTCGCCGAACACTGCGCCGCGTTCGCTGCGGGTGCGGATCATATCTTCGCTGGGCTTTGCCGCAATCGCCATCGTCGGCGTGCTGATCGTGCTGTATGCGTGGCAACTGCCGCCGTTCAGCAGTGCGGTCGAAACCACCGAAAACGCCTTGGTGCGCGGGCAGGTGACGATCATCGGCCCGCAGCTCAGCGGCTATGTGTTCGAGGTGCCGGTGCAGGACTTCCAGTACGTCAAGGCCGGGGATCTGCTGGTGCGTCTGGACGACCGCATTTATCAGCAACGCCTCGACCAGTCCTTGGCACAACTGGCAGTACAGAAGGCCGGACTGGCCAACGTCGTGCAGCAGCGCAACAGCGCCGAAGCGACGATCAAATTGCGTCAGGCGGTGCTTGCCGACAGCCAGGCGCAGTTGCGCAAGAGCGAGGCGGATCTGCGGCGTAATCAGGAGCTGGTGCGCGACGGCTCGGTGTCCAAGCGCGAATTTGACGTGACCCTCGCTGCCAACGCGCAAAGCACGGCTTCTGTGGCGCAGGCCAAGGCCAATCTGGAAATCGCCCGGCAGGATCTGCAAACGGTGATCGTCAATCGCGGCTCGCTGGAGGCTGCCGTGGCCAGTGCCGAAGCGGCGGTGCAACTGGCGCGGATCGATCTGTCGAACACGCGAATTGTCGCCCCGCGCGACGGTCAGCTCGGGCAGATCGGCGTGCGCCTCGGCGCCTACGTCAACTCCGGCGCGCAGTTGATGGCGTTGGTCCCGGACCAGAAGTGGGTGATCGCCAACATGAAGGAAACCCAGATGGCCAACGTGCGGGTCGGGCAACCGGTACGCTTTACCGTCGACGCCTTGAACCACCGCAGATTCACCGGCCACGTGCAGCATATTTCGCCGGGCACCGGCTCGGAATTTGCCTTGCTGCAGGCCGACAACGCCACCGGCAACTTCGTCAAGATCGCCCAGCGCGTGCCGGTGCGCATCACCATCGATCCCGACCAGCAGGAAGAAGAACGCTTGCGGCCGGGGATGTCAGTGGTTGTCAGCATCGACACCGCCGCCGGCGACACCCAACCCCACTGATCAATGCCTAACCCTGTGGGAGCGAGCCTGCTCGCGAAAGAGTCGTATCAGTAACATTTCTTTATCTGACACACCGCTTTCGCGAGCAGGCTCGCTCCCACAGGGTAGTGCTCACGGGGCTCTATTCATTCGGGCGAGGGGGTGACCCGGCAACTTTTGCGGTTGCGGATCTGCTCGTCGCTGGGTCTCTCGCGAACGAATTCGAAGCGCGGTTCGCCTTCGCTGTAATGCACCAGCCAGCCCCATTCCAGTTCGCTTTCGTCCTGTCCGGGATGTGGTGGCCGGGCCCACCAGGGTTCTTTGCTGAGGATCTCGCGCATGGCAGCCTCCGGTTGATGGCAATCCTTGAACTATAGCTTCCTGTCGCGAGTCGTCAGAACAGGCTGTGTAGAATCGGCTCGATCATGACGATAAAGGGGGCAGGGCGATGATGGATGAAGTGCGCAGGGATGAACCGTCGAAACGGCTGTTTTTCGCTTTGGACTGCCCGCCAGCGCAGCGCAAGGCGATCGCCCAGTGGCGCGCGGAGCTGGGCCTGCGCAGCGGCAAACCGGTGCCGGCGGATAATTTTCATCTGACCCTGCTGTTTCTCGGTGCGGTGCCGCTGGCGCAGATTCATGGCGTCTGCGAAGCAGCGGGCAGTGTGCGTATTCCCGGCGAAACGTTGCGCATTGAGCTGGATCGTTTGCAGGTCTGGCATCGCCCCGGTGTGCTATCGCTGGCACCCGAACAGGCGCCGCCAGCGTTGTTGCGCCTGGTCTACGCGCTGGAACAGGCGATGCTGCCGTTCGGTTTTGACGAGCCCACCCACGAGTTCCGCCCGCACCTGACACTGGCCCGCGAATACCGCGCGCCGGAGCCGGAAGCGCGCACGCCGCCGGAGTTCGTTCTGCGTGCCGAACGCTTCGCTCTGTTCGAATCGCACAAGGGGCGGTATCGGGTTGTGCAGGACTGGCCGTTGATCTGAACGGACAAAAAAAGGCGCCCGAAGGCGCCTGCAAATTCACCCGAGCCGAGGGAGCCGGGTGAGGCCGTTCAGAGTAGGGTGCAGCGGTGGTAAGGCGCTGCGTGAACGGAAAATTTTCAGCACTGCATTGCTTCATTGTGGGAGCGAGCCTGCTCGCGAAAGCGTCGGCACACCCAATATTTTCGTCGCCTGTCCTACCGCCTTCGCGAGCAGGCTCGCTCCCACATTTTGATCATCGGTGTTTTTATTTACCGAGCTTCACCCGCGTCCAGCCGCGCGTCATGATCCGCTGCGTGGCAATTGGCTGATCCGGCACTGCATACAACGTCGCCATCACCGCTTGCGACGGATACGAACCCGGTTCGTTGCGGATCGCTTCGTCCACCAGTGGCGTGGCCGCTGCGTTGGCGTTGCTGTAGCCGATGCTGTTGGTGACTTCGGCAATGATGTCCGGGCGCATCAGGAAGTCCATGAAAAGGTAGGCGTTGTCGACGTTCGCCGCATCACGGGGGATGGCGACCATGTCGTAGAAGCTGCCGGCGCCTTCCTTGGGAATGCTGTAGTCGATCACCACGTTGTTGCCCGATTCCACCGCGCGGGCCTTGGCCTGCAGGACGTCGCCGGAGTAACCGACCGCCACGCAGATGTTGCCGTTGGCCAGATCGGAGATGTACTTCGAGGAATGGAAATACGCCACGTACGGGCGGATTTTCATGAACAGCGCTTCGGCCTCGGCGATGTGCGCCTTGTCCTTGTCGTTCACCGGATAGCCCAGATAGTGCAGGGCGGCCGGGAGCATTTCGGTCGGCGAATCGAGGAAACTGATGCCGCAGGCTTTGAGCTTTTCCGCGTTCTCCGGTTTGAACAGTAAGTCCCAGGAGTTGGTCGGGGCGTTGGCGCCGAGAACTTCCTTGACCTTCGCCGGATTGAAACCGATGCCGATCGAGCCCCACATGT
Organism: Pseudomonas sp. Sample_14; assembly: GCF_004307515.1. Classification (NCBI taxonomy): domain Bacteria; kingdom Pseudomonadati; phylum Pseudomonadota; class Gammaproteobacteria; order Pseudomonadales; family Pseudomonadaceae; genus Pseudomonas; species Pseudomonas sp. Sample_14. The sequence continues at coordinate 22,038 of NZ_RCOC01000031.1, forward strand.
ACGGGAACGCATGCGCGTTGTCCGGATCACTGGCGGCGGCGTTTTTCAGCAGCACCGGGTTGAGATTCTTCCAGTTCGGCAGCTTCGATTTGTCCAGCGGCTGATAAACACCGGCCTTGATCTGCTTGGCCAGAAAACTGTTCGACGGCACGACGATGTCGTAGCCGGATTTGCCCGCGAGCAGGCGCGCTTCCAAGGTTTCGTTGCTGTCGAAGACGTCGTAGGTCACGCGAATGCCGGTCTCGTCTTCGAACTTTTTCACGGTGTCCGGCGCGATGTAATCGGACCAGTTGTAAACACGCAGCACCTTGTCGTTGGCCTGGGCGCCCATGACCATTGCGCCCATTAAGGACAGTGTCAGCAGAGTCCTGCCAAACATTTTCATCGCTACAACTCCCTTCTTCTTATTCAACAAAACAAAAGCTCGGTGCACTTGAACCTTGTGGCGAGGGGATTTATCCGCGCTCGGCTGCGTAGCAGTCGCAAAACCTGAATACGGAGTCTTCAGGTAGAACTGCAGGGGCCGCTTCGCAGCCCAACGGGGATAAATCCCCTCGCCACAGTTGTTCATCGGTGTTGCTCAGGCAGTCGCCGCTGCCGGCTGTTGCCACGACTCGTTTGCGGTCTGATCCATCGCTTCCTGAATCGCCCGTTTGCGGTTCGCTTCTGCCTTGCGGCCGAAATACCAGACCAGGAAAGTCACCAGCGACACTGCCAGCAGAATCAGGCTGGCCACGGCGTTGATCTCGGGCTTCACGCCCAGGCGCACCGCCGAGAACACTTCCATCGGCAGCGTCGTCGAGCCCGGCCCGGAGACAAAACTCGCCAGCACCAGATCATCCAGCGACAAGGCAAACGACATCATCCCGCCGGCGGCCAGCGACGGCGCGATCATTGGAATGGTGATGAGGAAAAACACTTTGAATGGTTTGGCGCCGAGGTCCATCGCCGCTTCTTCGATCGACAGATCCAGCTCGCGAAGGCGCGCGGAGACTACCACCGCCACATAAGCGGCACAAAAGGTGGTGTGGGCGATCCAGATGGTGACGATGCCGCGCTCCTGCGGCCAGCCGATCAGTTGCGCCATCGCCACGAACAGCAGCAACAGCGACAGACCGGTGATCACTTCCGGCATCACCAACGGCGCGGTCACCAGGCCACCAAATAGTGTGCGACCCTTGAAGCGCGTCACCCGCGTCAGCACGAACGCCGCCAGCGTCCCCAGTGCCACAGCGGCAATCGCGGTGTAGCAGGCGATTTCCAGCGAGCGCAGCACCGAGCCCATCAGTTGCGAGTTGTCGAGCAGGCCGGCATACCACTTCACTGACCAGCCACCCCACACCGTCACCAGTTTCGATGCGTTGAACGAGTAGATCACCAGAATCAGCATCGGCAGATAAATGAACATCAAGCCGAAGATCAGCATGAACTTGGAAAAGTTGAAGCGTTTCATCCCCGTGCCTCCATCTCTTTGGCCTGGCTGCGGTTGAACAGCAGAATCGGCACAATCAGGATCAACAGCATCACCACCGCCAGCGCAGAAGCCACCGGCCAGTCGCGGTTATTGAAGAACTCCTGCCACAGCACGCGACCGATCATCAGCGTCTCCGGGCCACCCAGCAGTTCTGGAATCACGAACTCGCCGACCACCGGAATGAACACCAGCATGCAACCGGCAATGATGCCGTTCTTGGCCAGCGGCACGGTGATTTTCCAAAAGTTGTTGAAGTTGCTCGAACCCAGATCCTGCGCGGCTTCCAGCAGGCTGTTGTCGTGCTTGACGAGGTTGGCGTAGAGAGGCAGCACCATGAACGGCAGATACGCGTAGACCACGCCGATGTACACCGCAGTGTTGGTGTTGAGGATCTCGATCGGGTGATCGGTGAGCCCGGTCCACATCAGGAACCCCTTGAGCAGACCGTTGTTGCTGAGGATGCCCATCCACGCATACACGCGGATCAGGATCGCCGTCCAGGTCGGCATCATGATCA
>NZ_RCOC01000021.1:0-23510 GCF_004307515.1 Pseudomonas sp. Sample_14
AAACCTGGAAGAAACGCTGGGCGCGGCCTTCCTGGCTGACCAGCGTACCGTCGCCCTCGGCGAAGCTCGCCGCTGGCAGAACCAGGTGCGCGCGATCAGTGGTGGCGGTTTTCTGATGGTCGGCAACGATCACTACTTTGGCGGCGTTCAGCGCAGCATCGACCTTGGCGTTGGCAGTGCGGGTGTACAGATCGTTTTCCAGCACGACGATCGCGTCGGCCTTGCCATCGATGACCGCTTGCAGCGCGGCGTCGACCGATTCGCCACCGAGCATGGCCAGACCGAGGCTGTTGGCTTCCGGCACGATCAGGCTGATCGAACCGTTCTTCTCGCGCAGCTTCAGGGCCTTGGCGATGTTCGCGGCAGCTTCGATCAAGGCTTTGGAGCCCAGCGAAGTACCGGCGATGATCAGCGGACGCTTGGCGGCGAGCAGGGCATCGGCGATGCGCTGCGCCAGTTCCAGGGCTTCGGTGTCCAGACCTTCAACGGCCGGGGCACTGGCGTCCAGCGCGTGAGCCACGGCGAAACCGATGCGCGCCAGATCGTCGGGAGCTGCGTGTACGCATTCTTCAGCGACGTCGTCGAGCTTGGTTTCGGCGAGGCTGGCGATGAACAGCGGGTTCAGCGCGTGCTGGCCGATGTTCTTCACCGCCGCGTCGAGCCAAGGCTGGACGCGCATGGCTTCGGCCATGTCTTCAGCCTTGCCCTTGACCGACTGACGCAGAGCCAGCGCCATACGCGCGGCGGTCTGGGTCAGGTCTTCGCCGAGGACGAAAATCGCGTCGTGGTCTTCGATGTCGCGCATGTTCGGCACTGGCAGCGGGCTGTCGTTCAGCACCTGCAGGACCAGACGGATGCGCTCCAGCTCGGAGGCTTCGATACCCGAATAGAAGTGCTCGGCACCAACCAGTTCGCGCAACGCGTAGTTGCTTTCGAGACTGGCACGCGGCGAACCGATGCCGACGATGTTGCGTCCGCGCAGCAGGTCAGCGGCTTTGTCCAGCGCAGCGTCGAGGCCGAGCTTGGTGCCATCGGCCAGCAGCGGCTGACGTGGACGGTCGGTGCGGTTGACGTAGCCATAACCGAAACGGCCACGGTCGCAGAGGAAGTACTGGTTCACCGAACCGTTGAAACGGTTTTCGATGCGACGCAGTTCACCGTAACGCTCGCCCGGGGAGATGTTGCAACCGCTCGAGCAGCCGTGGCAGATGCTCGGGGCGAACTGCATGTCCCACTTGCGGTTGTAGCGCTCGGAGTGAGTCTTGTCGGTGAACACACCGGTCGGGCAGACCTCGGTGAGGTTGCCGGAGAACTCGCTTTCGAGGGTGCCGTCTTCAACGCGACCGAAGTACACGTTGTCGTGGGCGCCAAACACACCGAGGTCGGTGCCGCCAGCGTAGTCCTTGTAGAAACGCACGCAGCGGTAGCAAGCGATGCAGCGGTTCATTTCGTGGGAAATGAACGGGCCGAGTTGCTGGTTCTGGTGGGTGCGTTTGCTGAAGCGATAACGGCGCTCGTTGTGGCCGGTCATCACTGTCATGTCCTGCAGGTGGCAGTGACCGCCTTCCTCGCACACCGGGCAGTCGTGCGGGTGGTTGGTCATCAGCCATTCGACAACACTGGCGCGGAACGCCTTGGATTCTTCATCGTCGATGGAGATCCAGGTGTTGTCGGTGGCGGGGGTCATGCAGGACATGACGATACGACCACGGGTGTCGTTCTCGTCGGTGTACTGCTTGACCGCGCACTGGCGGCAGGCCCCGACGCTACCAAGCGCGGGGTGCCAGCAGAAATATGGAATGTCGAGGCCCAGCGACAGACATGCCTGTAACAGGTTGTCTGCCCCGTCGACTTCGAGCGCTTTGCCGTCTACGTGGATAGTGGCCATGGTTCAAAGGTCTTCGTTGGCCCGGTGTCAGCGGGCGTGGCTAATGGAATCTTGTTATGCGTCCGAATCCAAACAGCCCCGAAGGGCGTCATCGGACGAAAGGCGAAGGGCACGGACCCTTCGCCTTTTTAAGCGTTTACGCGCCGACTACGATCGGCCTTGCCAGAGGCGGGACGGCGGCGCTGACAGGCGCGATACCGGCTTCGAACTCTGGACGGAAGTATTTGATGGCGCTGCCCAGCGGCTCCACGGCACCCGGTGCGTGAGCACAGAAGGTCTTGCCCGGGCCGAGGAAACCGACCAGACCCAGCAGGGTCTCGATGTCGCCCGGCTGGCCCTTGCCCTGTTCGATGGCCATCAGGAGCTTGACGCTCCATGGCAGACCATCGCGGCACGGGGTGCAGAAACCGCAGGATTCGCGTGCGAAGAACTGCTCCATGTTGCGCAGCAGCGAGACCATGTTGACGCTGTCATCCACCGCCATCGCCAGACCGGTACCCATCCGGGTGCCGACCTTGGCGATGCCGCCGGCATACATTTGTGCGTCGAGGTGCTCGGGCAGGAGGAAACCGGTACCGGCGCCGCCTGGCTGCCAGGCCTTGAGCTTGAAGCCGTCGCGCATGCCGCCGGCGTAGTCTTCGAACAGTTCACGACCGGTGACGCCGAACGGCAGTTCCCACAGGCCCGGGTTCTTGACCTTGCCGGAGAAACCCATGAGCTTGGTGCCCATGTCTTCGGAACCTTCGCGGGCCAACGATTTGTACCAGTCAACGCCGTCGGCAATGATCGCCGGCACGTTGCACAGGGTTTCGACGTTGTTTACGCAGGTCGGCTTGCCCCACACGCCGACGGCGGCAGGGAAGGGCGGCTTGGAGCGCGGGTTGGCGCGGCGGCCTTCAAGGGAGTTGATCAGTGCGGTTTCTTCACCGCAGATGTAACGCCCGGCGCCGGTGTGGACGAACAGCTCGAAATCGAAACCCGAACCGAGAATGTTCTTGCCCAGCAGGCCGGCCGCCTTGGCTTCTTCCACGGCACGGTTGAGGTGCTTGGCGGCGGTGGTGTATTCGCCGCGCAGGAAGATGTAGCCACGGTAGGTTTTCAGCGCGCGGGCACTGATCAGCATGCCTTCGATCAGCAGATGGGGCAATTGCTCCATCAGCATGCGGTCTTTCCAGGTGTTCGGCTCCATTTCATCCGCGTTGCACAGCAGGTAGCGGATATTGATGGATTCGTCCTTGGGCATCAGGCCCCACTTCACGCCAGTGGGGAAGCCGGCGCCGCCGCGACCCTTGAGGCCAGCGTCTTTGACGGTCTGGACGATCGCGTCCTGATCCATCTCGGCGAAGGCTTTGCGTGCAGCAGCGTAACCGTTCTTGGCCTGGTATTCGTCGAGCCACACGGCTTCGCCGTCATCACGCAGACGCCAGGTCAGCGGGTGAGTCTCGGCCGAGCGCTGGATGCGGTTGGCTGGACCAAAAGATGTCAGGGTCATACGTAGCCCTCGAGCAGTTTGGCCACGCCAGCAGGCTGCACGTCGCCAAAGGTGTCGTCGTCGATCATCAGCGCCGGTGCCTTGTCGCAGTTGCCGAGGCAGCAGACAGGCAGCAGGGTGAAACGACCGTCGGCGGTGGTCTGACCCAGGCCGATGCCCAGATTGTTCTGGATTTCGCTGACCACCGACTCGTGGCCGCCGATGTAGCAGACCATGCTGTCGCAGACGCGAATGATGTGGCGGCCGACCGGTTGACGGAAGATCTGGCTGTAGAACGTCGCCACGCCTTCAACGTCGCTGGCCGGGATGCCGAGGATTTCGCCGATCGCATAGAGGGCGCCGTCCGGCACCCAGCCGCGTTCCTTCTGCACGATCTTCAGGGCCTCGATCGACGCCGCGCGCGGGTCTTCGTAGTGATGCAGCTCGTGCTCGATGGCCGAGCGCTCGGTTTCACTCAAGGTGAAACGGTCTGTCTGGATAAGCGTGCTGTTCATGCTTAGCGGTCCACGTCGGCCATAACGAAGTCGATACTACCCAGGTACGCAATCAAGTCCGCGACCATGCTGCCTTTGATCACCGAAGGGATCTGTTGCAGATGCGGGAAGCTTGGAGTACGGATCCGGGTACGGTAGCTCATGGTGCCGCCGTCGCTCGTCAGGTAATAACTGTTGATGCCCTTGGTCGCTTCGATCATCTGGAAGGATTCGTTGGCCGGCATGACCGGGCCCCACGAAACCTGCAGGAAGTGCGTGATCAGGGTTTCGATGTGCTGCAGCGTGCGCTCTTTCGGCGGCGGCGTGGTCAGCGGGTGATCCGCCTTGTACGGGCCTTCCGGCATGTTGCGCATGCACTGGTCGATGATCTTGATGCTCTGGCGCATCTCTTCGACGCGAACCATGCAGCGGTCGTAGGCATCGCCGTTGACGGCGAGCGGCACTTCGAATTCGAAGTTCTCGTAGCCCGAGTACGGACGCGCTTTGCGCAGGTCGAAATCGCAACCGGTCGAACGCAGGCCGGCACCGGTGACGCCCCATTCCAGGGCCTCTTTGGTGTTGTAGGCGGCAACGCCGATGGTACGACCCTTGAGGATGCTGTTCTGCAGGGCGGCCTTGGTGTATTCGTCCAGACGCTTGGGCATCCACTCGACGAAATCCTTGACCAGTTTTTCCCAGCCGCGCGGCAGGTCGTGGGCGACGCCGCCGATGCGGTACCAGGCCGGGTGCAGACGGAAACCGGTAATCGCCTCGATCACCGTGTACGCCTTCTGGCGGTCGGTGAAGGTGAAGAACACCGGGGTCATGGCGCCGACGTCCTGGATATAGGTACCCAGGAACAGCAGGTGACTGGTGATCCGGAAGAACTCGGCCATCATGATGCGGATGACGTCGACTTTCTGCGGCACCTTGATGCCGGCCAGCTTCTCGACCGAGAGCACGTACGGCAGGTTGTTCATCACGCCGCCGAGGTAGTCGATGCGGTCGGTGTACGGAATGTAGCTGTGCCAGGACTGGCGCTCGCCCATCTTCTCGGCGCCACGGTGGTGGTAACCGATGTCCGGGACGCAGTCGACGATCTCTTCGCCGTCCAGCTGCAGGATGATGCGGAACGCACCGTGCGCCGAAGGGTGGTTCGGGCCGAGGTTGAGGAACATGTAGTCCTCGTTGGCACCGGAACGCTTCATGCCCCAGTCTTCCGGACGGAAACGCGCGGCTTCTTCCTCGAGCTGCTGCTTGGCGAGGTTGAGGCTGTATGGGTCGAATTCGGTGGCGCGCGCCGGGAAGTCCTTGCGCAGCGGGTGACCTTCCCAGGTCGGCGGCATCATGATGCGCGACAGGTGCGGGTGGCCTTTGAAGTCGATGCCGAACATGTCCCAGACTTCGCGCTCGTACCAGTTGGCGTTCGGCCAGATGCTGGTAACGGAAGGCATGCTGAGGTCGCCTTCGGACAAGGCCACCTTGATCATCACGTCACTATTACGCTCCAGCGACATGAGGTGATAGAACACGGTGAAATCGGCGCCGGTCGGCAGCCCTTGACGCTTGGTGCGCAGACGCTCGTCCACGCCGTGCAGGTCATAGAGCATGACGTACGGCTTGGGCAGGTTGCGCAGGAAAGTCAGGACTTCAACCAGTTTGGCACGGGCCACCCACAGCACCGGCATGCCGGTGCGGGTTGCCTGCGCGGTGAACGCTTCGGCGCCAAAACGGTTGTTCAGTTCGACGACCACATCCTGGTCGTCTGCCTTGTAAGGCGGGATGTACAGAGCACTGCCTGTAGTCATGGTTATTTTTTCGCTTTCGGTCAACGTAAAGAATGAAGCCAGCTTCTCGTTACTTGGAACAGAACTGGATCAGACTTCGTCAGGGCTGCGCAGATTGGTGACTGCGATTCGCTGTTCGCGGCGCTGTTCCTTCTGCGATGGCATGTCGGCGCGATACACGCCTTGATCACCAACGACCCAGGAAAGCGGACGACGCTCCTGTCCAATCGATTCCTGCAACAGCATCAAGCCTTGCAGAAATGCTTCCGGACGGGGCGGGCAGCCAGGTACGTAGACGTCCACGGGCAGGAACTTGTCCACCCCTTGAACCACGGAGTAGATGTCGTACATGCCGCCGGAGTTGGCGCACGAACCCATGGAGATAACCCATTTCGGCTCGAGCATTTGCTCGTAGAGACGCTGGATGATCGGCGCCATCTTGATGAAGCAGGTACCGGCGATAACCATGAAGTCGGCCTGACGCGGCGAGGCCCGGATCACTTCGGCGCCAAAGCGCGCGATGTCGTGGGGCGCCGTGAAGGCGGTGGTCATTTCCACGTAGCAGCACGACAGGCCGAAGTTGTACGGCCACAGGGAGTTCTTACGTCCCCAGTTGACCGCGCCACTCAGCACGTCTTCCAGCTTGCCCATGAAAATGTTTTTGTGGACTTGATCTTCTAACGGATCGGCAACGGTTTCCCGCTGGCCAATCGGATACTGCTCGTTAGGAGCATCGGGGTCGATCCTGGTGAGATTGTATTGCATTGCCAAAGCCTCATTGTTTCAGCTTCGCCTGCCGCTTGCGACGAGCTTCCGGAGCCCAGTCAAGGGCGCCCACTCGGAACAGGTAGACAAGACCTGCCAACAGAATTGCTATGAAAACGAGAGCTTCGACGAATCCGGTCCAGCCGCTTTCGCGGACGGACACAGACCATGCAAAGAGAAAGAGGGCTTCGATATCGAAGATCACGAAGAGCATCGCGACCAGATAGAATTTGGCTGAGAGCCGCAAGCGGGCGCCACCGGTAGGTAGCATGCCCGACTCGAACGGTTCGTTTTTGCTGCGACCCCAGGCTTTTGACCCGAGGAGGCTGGAGACGCCAAGCATGAAGGCACACAGGCCGACGACACCCAGAAGGAAAATGGCAAAGCCCCAGTTGTGGGCCATGAGTCCTGTCGCTTCGGGCATGCTGGTAATCCTTAACAGAGAGCAAAGGTCTCTGAGCTTGATAAAGAAATAAGGCAGTGACGATATGTCGCAGCAATCAATCGGGCTGATTTTATGGCTAAACACCCGGCAAGTAAAATTCCAAAGGCGAAATTATTTACCGGATTAAGGACATAGCGCCTCCTGAAGGCGCTGCGGCCCATGCGTTGCGGGCATTAGCCGGGTTTCCATCAATTATGTTTTGTAGAGTTTGTAACGAACATAGTTGCGGCTAAATGATAATTAATATCGTTTGGCGTGGTTTTGTAACTGTTTAACGAGTGAGTGGCTGGGAAGTTGTCTTACTTGCGCGTTACTGCAAGTAGCGAAGCCTACCGTTTTAACGGAAATTTCTGACGCTTGTAGCGCTTCAGATCAATGTTTCGTCTCGCGGCTGACGGTAGCCCTGTGGGAGCGAGCCTGCTCGCGAAAGCGGTGGATCAGCCTCCAGATGTGCAAGCTGACTTATCGCCTTCGCGAGCAGGCTCGCTCCCACAGGGGATTTGTAGTGTCTTTGAGATTCCAACAGGCAAAAAAACGCCCCGATCCAGTCGGGGCGTCAGTCTTGCGGCTCTGCGGTTAGCTTTTTATTCGATCCGCAAAGGCCGTTTGCTCAGCTGAAGCCGAATCAGTGGAACTGTTCTTCTTCGGTCGAACCGGTCAGCGCGGTCACCGAGGACGAGCCGCCCTGGATCACGGTGGTCATGTCGTCGAAGTAGCCAGTGCCCACTTCCTGCTGGTGCGCAACGAAGGTGTAACCCTTGGCGGCGTCAGCGAATTCCTGCTCTTGCAGCTTCACGTAGGCAGTCATGTCGTTGCGGGCGTAGTCGTGCGCCAGGTTGAACATGCTGTGCCACATGTTGTGAATGCCGGCCAGGGTGATGAACTGATGCTTGTAGCCCATGGCGGACAGTTCGCGCTGGAACTTGGCGATGGTCGCGTCGTCCAGATTCTTCTTCCAGTTGAAGGAAGGCGAGCAGTTGTACGACAGCAGCTGGTCCGGGTATTCCTTTTTGATCGCTTCAGCGAAGCGACGGGCTTCTTCCAGATCCGGCTTGGCGGTTTCGCACCAGATCAGGTCCGCGTACGGTGCGTAAGCCAGGCCACGGGCGATCGCTTGATCCAGACCGGCACGTACCTTGTAGAAACCTTCCTGAGTACGCTCGCCGGTCACGAATGGCTGATCGTACGGGTCGCAGTCGGAAGTCAGCAGGTCGGCCGCGTTGGCGTCGGTGCGGGCCAGAATGATGGTCGGCGTGCCGGCAACGTCAGCGGCCAGACGGGCAGCGGTCAACTTCTGTACGGCTTCCTGGGTTGGCACCAGAACCTTGCCGCCCATGTGGCCGCATTTCTTCACCGAAGCCAGTTGGTCTTCGAAGTGAACGCCAGCGGCGCCGGCTTCGATCATGCTTTTCATCAGCTCGTAGGCGTTGAGTACGCCGCCGAAGCCGGCTTCAGCGTCGGCGACGATTGGTGCGAAGTAGTCGATGTAGCCTTCATCGCCCGGATTCTTGCCGGCCTTCCACTGGATCTGGTCAGCGCGACGGAACGAGTTGTTGATGCGCTTGACCACGGTTGGCACCGAGTCCACCGGGTACAGCGACTGGTCCGGGTACATCGATTCTGCGGAGTTGTTGTCCGCAGCCACCTGCCAGCCGGACAGGTAGATCGCCTGGATACCGGCCTTGACCTGCTGAACAGCCTGGCCGCCGGTCAGGGCGCCCATGCAGTTGACGAAATCTTTCTCTGGACGGAAGGACGGCTTGGCACCCTGGGTGACCAGGTTCCACAGCTTCTCGGCGCCCATCTTCGCGAAGGTGTGCTCTGGCTGAACCGAGCCACGCAGGCGGACCACGTCGGCAGCGGAGTAAGTGCGAGTCACGCCTTTCCAGCGCGGGTTCTCGGCCCAGTCTTTTTCGAGGGCTGCAATTTGCTGTTCGCGTGTCAGTGCCATGGAGATAAACCTCGTCGCGTCTTTTATGAAAAGTTGTTCTGCGGTGGAAAATTCCTGCGCTCGCTGACCAGAAGCTTAGGTGGTCAAGTCGGATTCGGCGGGGTAGGCGACGGGATGAACGATGGGCTCGAGGGGAAGTGAGCAGGTAGTGGCGGACTGCGGGGCGCATGCGGGCGTCGTGGGCCTTTATACGGACAACAGCGTGAAGCCGGGTTACCTAAATACGCTTCCGTCCCTCGGGACAACTTCGTTCCAGTCGGCAACCTCGTCAAACACACCTTGTGGGCGGTATAGACACGAAACGGCTCGCGGGGTAGGTGCGAGCGGCGCTTCGAAGGCCCTTGCCAGGGCCTCTGATTAGCGGGAGCGAGGCCATCATGCCTTCGCTTTTTTTTCGCGTCAAACGTTTTGTAGTGCTTTTTTCCAAGCACTACATCTTTCGTCTAATACGACTAATCAGTCAGTTTTCGGTGCTTTAGTCCAGCGTGTCGACTTTCACCCGCAAGGTCATGTCATCCCGGCCTTGAGTCGAGTAGCTGCGGGTCAGGCCCTGTTTATCGGCCTGAGTCTGGCTGTTGACGCCCGCCAGAGTGATCCACTCACCGAGGCGCCCGGTGACGGTTGTGTCGGTGCTTTGCACGTTCACTACATCGGGACGTTCCTGGCTCATGCGGTCACGGTTGGTACTGATCGCCAGATGAACGGTCTCGCCGGTGACGCTGGCGGTGACGTAGAAACCCTGGGTGACGTTGCGGTATTGGGTCTCGCTGCTGTAACCGCCGTAGGAATCGCTCTGGGTGTTGGTGATCGGCACGCTCTGGCCGACCTGGATCAGCGCCGGAGTGCCTTCGCTGGTCTGCACTTGCTGAACGCCGCCGTTGCGGCTGGTGGTGCTGCGGCTGATGATCCGGGTCTGGCTCGGCTGGGCGCCATTGACCGCATAACCTTCGTCGCCACGGCCGTTGTTTTCGTTGGTGTCGACGGTGATCAGCAAGCGCTTCGGTGCGGTATCGAGTTGCGCCAGCAGATCCTTCAACTCCTGAATCTTGCCCGGCTCGGCTTTGACAATCAGTTGATTGCCATAAGCGCTGACCTGACCGTCCTGGCCGATGAAGTCCTGCGCGACCGGCAGCATGTCAGCGCTGGTGTGGTATTTGAGGGGAACGATTTCTGTGGCTGCCAGCACCGAAAAACTGCAGCCGAGCAGTAGGGTGGTGAGCAGGGTGCGTAGGGACATGTCCGTTATCTCCGCGTTCGAAAGGCTTGATATTGCCAGTTTGTCGGCCCGGGGTGGGGCAAGTTGAATCGTAGACAGCAAAACGCCCCGGCATTGGTGGATGGCGGGGCGTGATCGTTCCCACGCTCTGCGTGGGAATGCAGCCAGTGACGCTCTGCGTCACATGCCGCAAGGGACGCGGAGCGTCCCGAGAGGCATTCCCACGCAGAGCGTGGGAACGATCAGGGCGGGGCTCAGGCCGAATGCCGAACCATGTCGACATGCGGAATCCCGGCTTCGAGGAATTCCTCGCTGACCAGGCTGAAACCCAGGCGCTCGTAGAACGCCGTGGCTTGCACCTGAGCGCTGAGCTTCTGCTGCTTCAAACCGCGTGCTTCAGCTTCGGTGATGACCGCTTGCATCAGCGCATCACCGACCTTCATTCCGCGCCAGTCTTTGAGTACTGAAACGCGGCCGATGTGCCCGTCGGGCAACAGCCGCGCCGTGCCGATCGGGAAGTCGCCTTCGAACGCCAGAAAATGCACGGCGGTCGCGTCATCGGCGTCCCACTCAAGCTCGGGTGGCACCGATTGTTCGGCGATGAACACCGTTTCACGAATGCGCCGGATCTCGGCGATATCCTTCTGCCAGTCTGCGACACGAACGCGAATTTTATTCATCGGCGAACCCCAGGCTTCCTTGCTTGACCAGTTCGCAGAGCAGGCTGCGGCCGTCTTCGTCGCTCAGCCACTCGCCGAGGTTGTCGGCGTGCAGGGCGTCAGCCGCGCAGATCAGCTTCAGCAGTTCGCGCAGCTTGCCCGGCAGGTAGCGGCTCTGGCCACTGGCGAACAGCAGCAGATCGTCGTCGACTTCCGACCAGGCCAGGCGCGCGCTCGGGTTGCGGATCAGCACGGCGCCATCCTGCAGGGCGGCGAGGAAGTCTTCTTCTTCGACGTCTTCCGGGCCGACTACCAGTTCCGGGTAGCGCGGCTCGGTCATGTACTGGCCGAACCAGGTCAGCAGCAGACGCTCGTCGCTCATGTGCTCGGCGAGCAGGCTTTTCAGGCGATCCAGCGCATCGTGTTGAATCTGGTGCGGATCGACCGCCGGCTTGGCGTCGGCATCGGTGTAGCGCTCTTCGTCGGTCAGGAACTGGCTGAGGAAGTCGGTGAAGTGGGTCAGCACTTCAGCGGCGCTTGGCGCGCGGAAGCCGACCGAGTAGGTCATGCAGTTGTCGACCGCGACACCGCAATGGGCCAGGCGCGGCGGCAGGTAGAGCATGTCGCCCGGTTCCAGCACCCATTCTTCGGTTTCGTGGAATTCAGCGAGGATGCGCAGGTCGGCGTGTTGCAGCAGCGGGCTCTCGGAATCGCACATCTGGCCGATTTTCCAGTTGCGCTTGCCATGGCCCTGCAGCAGGAACACATCGTAGTTGTCGAAGTGCGGGCCGACGCTGCCACCCGGGGCGGCGAAGCTGATCATCACGTCGTCGACACGCCAGCTCGGCAGGAAGCGGAAGTTTTCCAGCAGTTCGCTGACTTCCGGCACGAACTGGTCAACCGCCTGCACCAGCAGCGTCCACTCTTTCTCTGGCAATTTGCTGAACTCGTCTTCGGCGAACGGGCCGCGACGCAATTCCCATGGGCGCTCGCCGTGCTCGATGACCAAGCGCGATTCGACTTCTTCTTCCAGGGCCAGGCCGGCCAGTTCGTCGGCGTCGATCGGGCTTTCGAAGTCAGGAATCGCCTGACGGATCAGCAGCGGTTTTTTCTGCCAGTAGTCACGCAGGAATTCGCGTGCTGTGAGGCCGCCCAGAAGTTGAAGAGGAATATCGGAATTCATATGTAACCTATTGAAAAAAAGCACTTTTCAGACGGGAATAAAAACGCCCGGCGCGGCCGGGCGTCTCAAGCGGGGCAAACGGACGATCAGATGCGTTTGGCTTGTGCCACTGCGTTGCCGATGTAGTTGGCCGGGGTCAGTTGCTTGAGCTCGGCTTTGGCTTCGGCTGGCATGTCCAGGCCATCGATGAAAGTCTGCAACGCTTCAGGGCTGATGCCCTTGCCACGGGTCAGTTCTTTCAGCTTTTCGTACGGGTTTTCGATGTTGTAGCGACGCATCACGGTCTGGATCGGCTCAGCCAATACTTCCCAGCAAGCATCGAGGTCGGCGGCAATTTTCTGCTCGTTGAGCTCAAGTTTGCTGATGCCTTTGAGGCTGGCTTCGTAAGCGATCACGCTGTGAGCGAAGCCGACACCGAGGTTGCGCAGGACGGTGGAGTCGGTCAGGTCGCGCTGCCAGCGGGAAATCGGCAGCTTGCTCGCCAGGTGCTGGAACAGTGCGTTGGCGATACCCAGGTTGCCTTCGGAGTTTTCGAAGTCGATCGGGTTGACCTTGTGCGGCATGGTCGACGAACCGATTTCGCCAGCGATGGTGCGCTGCTTGAAATAACCCAGGGAAATGTAGCCCCAGATGTCGCGGTCGAAGTCGATCAGGATGGTGTTGAAGCGCGCAATGGCGTCGAACAGCTCGGCGATGTAGTCGTGCGGTTCGATCTGCGTGGTGTACGGGTTGAAGCCCAGGCCCAGTTCGTCTTCGATGAAGGCGCGGGCATTGGCTACCCAATCGATCTGCGGGTAGGCCGACAGGTGCGCGTTGTAGTTGCCGACGGCGCCGTTGATCTTGCCCAGCAGCGGCACGGCAGCGACCTGAGCGATCTGACGCTCGAGACGGTAAACCACGTTGGCCAGCTCTTTACCCAGAGTGGTCGGCGAAGCCGGCTGACCGTGGGTGCGCGACAGCATCGGCACGTCGGCGAAACGGATGGCCAGTTCGCGGATGGCGTTGGCGGTCTGGCGCATCAGCGGCAGCATCACGTCGTCACGGCCTTCGCGCAGCATCAGGGCGTGGGACAGGTTGTTGATGTCTTCGCTGGTGCAGGCAAAGTGGATGAATTCGCTGACCTTGGCCAGCTCCGGCAGCTTGGCCGCCTGCTCTTTGAGCAGGTATTCGATGGCTTTGACGTCGTGGTTGGTGGTGCGCTCGATCTCTTTGACGCGCTCGGCGTGCTCCAGCGAGAAGTTTTCAGCCAGTTCGTTGAGAACGGCGTTGGCCTCGGCGGAGAAGGCTGGCACTTCAGGGATGCCAGCGTGGGCGGCCAGGCGCTGGAGCCAGCGCACTTCAACCAGTACGCGTGCACGGATCAGGCCGTACTCGCTGAAAATCGGGCGCAGGGCCTGGGTTTTGCCGGCGTAGCGGCCGTCAACAGGGGAAACCGCAGTGAGCGAAGAGAGCTGCATGGGGTGTTCTCGGACAGTCGGGCAACGAAATGGGGCGCGTATCATACATGAAAAAATCCGCCGGTCCGTCGCCAACTGACCGGCGTATTACGCGTTACAGACTACAAAGCCTTCGTGACGCGGCGTTTACTCGCTGCGCATCAACGGATAAAGCTCTTTAAGCAGCTTTCGACGGCTGATCACCAACTGCCAGCGATGGCCACCGAGCTGACGCCACAGGCGCGCCGAGCGGATACCCGCGAGGAGCAGGGCGCGGATCTTCGAGGCATTGCTCGGCTGCTGCAGGTTGCGCATGTCGCCGTGCACCTGAATGCGCTGGCGCAGGGTGCTTAACGTGTCCTGATACAACGCACCGCAAGCGGCGACGACGTTTTCGTGCGCAGGGCCAAAATGCTCCACCTGCGACTGAATCTGCGGCAGGCGTTTGGCAATCGTCTCAAGCATGTCGTCACGCTTGGCCAGTTGCCGCTCCAGACCGAGCATCGACAGCGCGTAGCGCAACGGCTCGCGCTGCAAGGTGCTCGGATCGCGCTCCAGCGCGCCGATCAATGCGCGGTAACCCTCGCGCAGATTGATGTCGTCGCCGCCGTATACATCCAGCGTATCTTTTGGGTCGCGGACCAGCAGGCTGCCGAGCATGCAACTCAGGCCGGCCTCGTTGGTCTGGCCAGTCTTGGCGATGCGATCGACCAGCACGGCGGCGAGAAACACACCGCCCAGCGCTGTCAGTTGTTCCTGAGTCGGGCTCATGCCTGGCCGCTCCACGGCTCGGCCACTTCGATCACGCCGCCGCCGAGGCAGATTTCACCGTCATAGAAAACCACCGACTGGCCCGGCGTCACCGCGCGTTGCGGTTCGTCAAACACGGCGCGGTAGCCGCTGGCGGTTTTTTCCAGAGTGCAGGCCTGATCGCTCTGGCGATAGCGCACTTTCGCCGTCAGGCGCAGCGGCTGGCTCAGATCGATCGGATTGACCCAGTAGATTTCCGAAGCAAGCAGGGCGCTGGAGAACAGCCACGGATGGTTGTTGCCCTGGCCGACGATCAGTTCGTTGGTGTCGAGATCCTTGCGCAGCACATACCACGGCTCATCGCCGGCATCCTTCAAGCCGCCGATGCCGAGGCCCTGACGCTGGCCGATGGTGTGGTACATCAAGCCGTGGTGACGGCCGATGACTTCGCCTTCGGTGGTCTTGATCTCACCCGGTTGTGCCGGCAGGTACTGCTTGAGGAAATCGCTGAAACGGCGCTCGCCGATGAAGCAGATCCCGGTGGAATCCTTCTTCTTGGCGGTGGCCAGTTCGTATTTCTCGGCAATCGCGCGGACTTCAGGCTTTTCCAGTTCGCCGACCGGGAACAGGGTCTTGGCGATCTGTTCGCCACCAACGGCGTGCAGGAAGTAGCTCTGATCCTTGTTCGGATCGAGGCCCTTGAGCAGTTCGGTGCGGCCATCGATGTCGCGGCGGCGCACGTAGTGACCAGTGGCGATCAGGTCGGCGCCGAGCATCATCGCGTAGTCGAGAAACGCTTTGAACTTGATCTCGCGGTTGCACAGGATGTCCGGGTTCGGCGTGCGCCCCGCCTTGTATTCGGCGAGGAAGTGTTCGAACACGTTGTCCCAGTACTCGGCGGCAAAGTTGGCGGTGTGCAGCTTGATGCCGATCTTGTCGCAGACAGCCTGAGCATCCGCCAGGTCGTCCATGGCGGTGCAGTATTCCGTTCCGTCGTCTTCTTCCCAGTTCTTCATGAACAGGCCTTCCACTTCATAACCCTGCTCGATCAGCAGAAGGGCAGAAACGGAAGAGTCCACGCCGCCGGACATGCCGACAATGACGCGCTTCTTGGATGTGTCAGAAGGGGCTGGATCACGCATAGGGATTCAATGAGTGTCTTGGAAAAGGGCGCGATTCTATCAGGCTCACGGCCGCAAGGCTAAAGAGAAGGGCGGATCAGTTCGAGGCTGAAGTGATGACCGGCCAGATAATCGTCGATGCAACGGATGATCAGTTCACTGCGCCAGTTGTCGCGCTGGGCGATTAATTCGTCGCGGGTCAGCCACTTGGCGCCGACAATGCCGTCGTCGAGTTGGTAATCCGGGTGATGCTGCACGGCTTTGGCGCTGAAGCATATGCGCTGGTAAGTCACGCCGTTGCTCGGTGCGGTATACAGATAAATGCCGATCACGCCGGTGGGTTCGACGTCCCAGCCGGTTTCTTCGAGGGTTTCGCGAATCGCCGCGTCGATCAGGGTTTCATCCGGGTCGAGATGACCGGCGGGCTGGTTGAGCACATTGCGCCCGCCCTTGTGCTCTTCGACCATCAGGAAGCGGCCGTTGTCCTCGACGATGGTGGCGACGGTGATGTGGGGGAGCCATTCCATAAGATTTCCTCGACGGTAGCGCGGTCAACTGTGGGAGCGAGCCTGCTCGCGAAAGCGGTGGGTCAGTCAACGAAGGTGCTGAATGATAAACCGCATTCGCGAGCAGGCTCGCTCCCACAAGGGATTTATGTTGTCAGTAGAAACACAAACCCCGGCACTCGGCCGGGGTTTGTTTACCGCATTACAACCTTAAACCAGCGCAGCAATCGCCGCGTTGAAGGTTGCGCTTGGGCGCATGGCCTTGCTGATCAACTCGGCGTCGGCGTGGTAGTAACCGCCGATGTCGACTGGCTTGCCCTGCACGGCGTTGAGTTCGGCAACGATGGTTGCTTCGTTCTCGGTCAGGGTTTTGGCCAGAGTCGCGAACTGCGCTTGCAGTGCAGCGTCTTCAGTCTGGGCGGCCAGGGCCTGAGCCCAGTACATCGCCAGGTAGAAGTGGCTGCCGCGGTTGTCGATGTTGCCGACTTTGCGCGATGGCGACTTGTTGTTGTCGAGGAACTGACCGGTGGCCTGGTCCAGGGTTTTCGACAGCACCAGTGCTTTCGGGTTGTTGTAGTTCACACCCAGGTGCTCAAGGGAAGCGGCGAGGGCAAGGAACTCACCCAGCGAATCCCAGCGCAGGAAGTTTTCTTCAACCAGTTGCTGCACGTGCTTCGGCGCCGAACCGCCGGCGCCGGTTTCGAACAGACCACCGCCATTCATCAGCGGTACGATCGACAGCATCTTGGCGCTGGTGCCCAGTTCCATGATCGGGAACAGGTCGGTCAGGTAGTCGCGCAGTACGTTGCCGGTCACCGAAATGGTGTCCTTGCCTTCGCGGGTGCGCTGCAGGGTGTACTTCATCGCGTCGACCGGCGCCATGATCTGGATGTCCAGACCGCTGGTGTCGTGATCCTTCAGGTAGGCCTGAACCTTCTCGATCACCACGCCATCGTGAGCGCGCATCGGGTCGAGCCAGAAGATCGCCGGCGTGCTGCTCGCGCGGGCACGGTTGACGGCCAGTTTGACCCAGTCCTGGATCGGCGCGTCTTTGGTCTGGCACATGCGGAAGATGTCGCCGGCTTCGACAGCCTGTTCCATCAGCAGCTTGCCTTTGCTGTCGGTGACGCGAACAACGCCGTCAGCCTTGATCTGGAAGGTCTTGTCGTGGGAGCCGTACTCTTCGGCTTTCTTCGCCATCAGGCCGACGTTCGGCACGCTGCCCATGGTGGTCGGATCGAAAGCGCCGTTGGCTTTGCAATCTTCGATCACAGCCTGGTAGATGGTCGCGTAGCAACGATCCGGGATCACAGCCTTGGTGTCGTGCAGCTGACCGTCGGTGCCCCACATCTTGCCGGAGTCACGGATCATCGCTGGCATCGAGGCGTCAACGATGACGTCGCTCGGTACGTGCAGGTTGGTGATGCCTTTGTCGGAGTTGACCATCGCCAGCGACGGACGAACGGCGTAGACCGCTGCGATATCGGCTTCGATCTGCGCTTGCTGCTCGGCCGGCAGGGCCTTGATGCGTGCGTACAGATCGCCGATGCCGTTGTTCAGGTTGAAGCCGATCTGGTTCAGCACGTCAGCGTGCTTGGTCAGTGCGTCTTTATAGAACTCGGCAACGATCTGGCCGAACATGATCGGGTCGGAGACCTTCATCATGGTCGCTTTCAAGTGAACCGAGAGCAGCACGCCCTGGGCCTTGGCGCTTTCGATCTCGGCAGCGATGAACGCACGCAGGGCGTTTTTGCTCATCACGGCGCAGTCGAGGATCTCGCCAGCCTGAACGGTGGTTTTTTCTTTCAGAACGGTGGCAGCACCGTCCTTGGCGATCAGTTCGATCTTCACAGCGTCAGCGGCGTCGATCAGGACAGCTTTTTCGCTGCCGTAGAAATCGCCGGTGCTCATGTGCGCGACGTGAGACTTGGAGTCCTTGGCCCAGGCGCCCATTTTGTGCGGGTGCTTGCGCGCGTAGTTCTTCACCGACAGCGGAGCGCGGCGGTCGGAGTTGCCTTCACGCAGAACCGGGTTCACGGCGCTGCCCTTGACCTTGTCGTAACGCGCCTTGGCGTCTTTGTCGGCGTCGCTGGTCACGGTTTCCGGGTAGTCCGGCAGGTTGTAGCCCTGCGCCTGCAGCTCTTTGATCGCGGCTTGCAGCTGTGGCACCGAAGCACTGATGTTCGGCAGCTTGATGATGTTGGCTTCAGGCGTAACGGCCAGGTCGCCCAGTTCGGCGAGGTGGTCGGCTACGGCTTTGTCGCCCAGTTGCTCGGGGAAGCTTGCCAGGATGCGCGCTGCAAGAGAGATATCGCGGGTTTCCACGGCGATATCGGCCGAGGCGGTGTAAGCCTCGATGATCGGCAGCAGGGAATGGGTGGCGAGGGCAGGAGCTTCGTCGGTGAAGGTATAGATGATCTTCGAGCGGGTGGGCATATTCGGATTAACTCTCTCTTCTTTGCTAAAGCGTGCGCAGAAACTCGAGGGGCGCCGGGTAAGCGCGTTCGTTCAAAGTCATCCATGAACCGAATGTCGAGATTCTTCGCGGTGATGTTGGGTGCATCAGTAGAGCGTCAAGCAGTCAGGCTGCGGTAACAACCCGACCAATCAGGCGGAAAGTCTCGTGCTAGAGAGGCCAGCCGTCGTGACCCTGTGGTCAGCGGGCGGCATTATACATAGGTAGCTGGCAATCTGCCGATGGTTCATATGCAACGATTCTCGTCCATTGGTCTAAAGGTCGCAGGGCGCGACCGGGCAAAGACTCGTTACGAATGCTGGAGTTTGGCGCTTTTCCCTTTGCTTTCAGGCTTGTAGGAAACGAGATGTGCGCGGCGCAGGAACATAGGGTTTGCGTGTTGATTCAACTGGGTTACGCTCGAAGCAAGCCAGGTGTTCAATCCAAACAATGGAGTTCAGCATGGGTTACAAGAAGATTCAGGTTCCAGCCGTCGGTGACAAAATCACTGTCAATGCAGACCATTCTCTCAATGTTCCTGATAACCCGATCATCCCCTTCATCGAAGGTGACGGTATTGGTGTTGACATCAGTCCGGTGATGATCAAGGTTGTCGATGCTGCTGTTGAAAAGGCCTACGGCGGCAAGCGCAAGATTTCCTGGATGGAAGTCTACGCCGGCGAAAAGGCCACTCAGGTTTATGACCAGGACACCTGGCTGCCGCAGGAAACTCTCGACGCGGTCAAGGATTACGTGGTCTCCATCAAAGGCCCGCTGACCACTCCGGTCGGTGGCGGTATCCGCTCGCTGAACGTGGCCCTGCGTCAGCAGCTCGACCTGTACGTCTGCCTGCGCCCGGTGCGCTGGTTCGAGGGTGTGCCAAGCCCGGTGAAAAAGCCCGGCGACGTCGACATGACCATCTTCCGCGAGAACTCCGAAGACATCTACGCGGGTATCGAATGGAAGGCCGGTTCGCCGGAAGCCACCAAGGTCATCAAATTCCTTAAAGAAGAAATGGGCGTCACCAAGATCCGTTTCGACGAAAACTGCGGCATCGGCGTCAAGCCGGTCTCCCGCGAAGGCACCAAGCGTCTGGCGCGCAAGGCTCTGCAATATGTGGTCGACAATGACCGCGACTCGCTGACCATCGTGCACAAAGGCAACATCATGAAGTTCACCGAAGGTGCCTTCAAGGAATGGGCCTACGAAGTGGCCGCCGAAGAGTTCGGCGCGACACTGCTGGACGGCGGTCCGTGGATGCAGTTCAAGAATCCGAAAACCGGCAAGAACGTTGTGGTCAAGGACGCCATCGCCGACGCCATGCTCCAGCAGATCCTGCTGCGCCCGGCCGAATACGATGTCATCGCCACCCTCAACCTCAATGGTGACTACCTGTCGGACGCCCTGGCGGCGGAAGTGGGCGGTATCGGCATCGCGCCGGGCGCCAACCTGTCCGACACCGTGGCGATGTTCGAAGCGACCCACGGTACCGCGCCGAAATATGCCGGCAAGGACCAGGTCAACCCGGGCTCGCTGATTCTCTCGGCCGAGATGATGTTGCGTCATATGGGCTGGACCGAAGCGGCGGACCTGATCATCAAGGGCACCAACGGTGCGATCGGCGCCAAGACTGTTACTTATGATTTCGAGCGCTTGATGGATGGCGCGAAGCTGGTGTCGTCTTCCGGGTTCGGGGATGCGTTGATTTCGCATATGTAAAAGTTGCAGGCACGCAAAAACCGCCTGACTCGATGGGTTGAGTCAGGCGGTTTTTTATGACCGAATGTTTTGAGGCTTCAACTGGTTGCCGTTTGTTTTTCCTTGGCAATCGAGCTTGGCGTGGGCGCTGCTTCGACCGAAGTTATCTTCACGGCATGCAAGCCTTTAGGGCCTTGAACGATCTCGAAGTTCACCGCCTGACCCGCTTTCAGGGTCTTGTACCCTTCCATTTCAATGGCGGAGTAGTGGGCAAAGAAATCAATGTCCTTGCCATCCTCATCGCGACCTTCCCGGGCGTCGGTATTGATAAAGCCGAATCCCTTGGCATTGTTGAACCATTTCACCTTGCCGACAGCCATGCTCAAATCCCTCTGCAACAGACTCCATCGCTGGAGTATCATCCACGACATCCGCAATCGAATTCGATAAAAGAATTGACTCCGCGGATCTTTTTTACCCACTGTGGGCTCTATTGGTTGTAACACCGTTTTCCCGATAGTCAAGGTGACCGGGCAGTCGTAGTTGAAAACGTGTGCAACCGCCCCCACCACTGTATTCGCACAACTGACGAACCTTTTTTTCCATGCATGCAATCAGCCAGATTCGACTAACATTCAATCAGGATCGCCCGCTTCTCCAAAAGGATCTTCCACAGGAGCACGACGACGATTCGGCAGGCGTTGCTGTTCAGGAAGCAAAGCCCGCGTTACAGGCGCCGCCGATGTACAAGGTGGTTTTGTTCAACGATGACTACACACCGATGGATTTCGTCGTCGAAGTGCTCGAGGTGTTTTTTAACCTGAATCGCGAGCTGGCGACCAAGGTCATGCTGGCCGTCCATACAGAAGGACGAGCAGTATGTGGAGTGTTTACCCGCGACATCGCCGAGACAAAGGCCATGCAGGTCAACCAGTACGCCAGGGAAAGCCAGCATCCGCTACTCTGTGAAATCGAGAAGGACGGTTAATCGCCGACCACTTGGGTATGAGGTGAAGCTATGTTAAACCGCGAGCTCGAAGTCACCCTCAATCTTGCCTTCAAGGAGGCTCGTTCGAAGCGTCATGAGTTCATGACCGTCGAACATCTCCTGCTGGCCCTATTGGATAATGAGGCTGCCGCCACCGTTTTGCGTGCCTGCGGCGCAAACCTCGACAAACTCAAGCATGATCTGCAGGAGTTCATCGACTCCACCACGCCATTGATCCCCGTGCATGACGAGGATCGCGAAACCCAGCCAACCCTGGGCTTCCAGCGTGTCCTGCAGCGTGCTGTTTTTCACGTACAGAGCTCGGGCAAACGCGAAGTGACCGGCGCCAACGTGCTGGTCGCCATCTTCAGTGAGCAAGAGAGTCAGGCCGTGTTCCTGCTGAAACAGCAGAGCGTGGCGCGCATCGATGTCGTCAACTACATCGCCCACGGCATTTCCAAAGTACCGGGGCACGGCGATCACTCTGAAGGTGAACAAGATATGCAGGACGACGAGGGCGGTGAGTCTTCTTCTTCAGGCAATCCTCTGGATGCTTATGCCAGCAACCTCAACGAACTCGCGCGCCAGGGTCGCATTGATCCGTTGGTTGGTCGTGAGTCGGAAGTCGAGCGTGTCGCGCAGATTCTTGCGCGCCGGCGCAAGAACAATCCGCTGCTGGTGGGCGAGGCAGGCGTGGGTAAGACCGCGATTGCCGAAGGCCTGGCCAAGCGCATCGTCGACAACCAAGTGCCGGATCTGCTGGCCAATGCGGTGGTTTATTCGCTCGACCTCGGCGCTCTGCTTGCGGGTACCAAGTATCGCGGTGATTTCGAGAAGCGCTTCAAGGCGCTGCTCAATGAGCTGAAAAAGCGTCCGCAGGCGATTCTGTTTATCGACGAGATCCACACCATCATCGGTGCGGGTGCTGCGTCCGGTGGCGTGATGGATGCGTCCAATCTGCTCAAGCCGCTGCTGTCGTCTGGCGACATTCGCTGCATCGGTTCGACCACGTTCCAGGAATTTCGCGGCATCTTCGAGAAGGATCGTGCCTTGGCGCGTCGCTTCCAGAAGGTCGATGTCGTCGAGCCATCGGTGGAAGACACTATTGGCATCCTGCGTGGCCTGAAAGGACGTTTCGAGCAGCATCACAATATCGAATACAGCGATGAGTCGTTGCGTGCCGCTGCCGAACTGGCGTCGCGCTACATCAATGATCGGCACATGCCGGACAAGGCCATCGACGTGATCGACGAAGCGGGCGCCTACCAGCGTCTGCAACCGGTAGAGATGCGCGTCAAGCGAATCGAAGTGCCACAGGTCGAGGACATCGTCGCGAAAATCGCGCGGATTCCGCCAAAGCACGTGACCAGTTCCGACAAGGAGCTGCTGCGTAACCTGGAGCGTGACCTGAAGCTGACGGTGTTTGGTCAGGACGCGGCGATCGATTCGCTGTCGACTGCGATCAAGCTGTCACGCGCTGGCCTCAAATCGCCGGACAAACCGGTCGGTTCGTTCCTGTTTGCCGGGCCTACCGGTGTCGGTAAAACCGAGGCCGCGCGACAACTGGCCAAGGCCCTGGGCATTGAACTGGTGCGTTTCGACATGTCCGAGTACATGGAGCGGCACACCGTATCGCGTCTGATCGGTGCGCCTCCTGGCTATGTCGGTTTTGATCAGGGCGGTCTGTTGACCGAAGCCATTACCAAGCAGCCACATTGCGTATTGCTCCTCGATGAAATCGAGAAGGCGCATCCGGAAGTCTTCAACCTGCTGTTGCAGGTCATGGACCACGGCACGCTGACCGACAACAACGGGCGCAAGGCGGATTTCCGCAACGTGATCGTGATCATGACCACCAACGCCGGTGCCGAGACGGCCGCGCGGGCTTCGATCGGTTTCACCCATCAGGACCACTCGTCCGATGCGATGGAAGTGATCAAGAAGAGCTTCACGCCGGAATTCCGTAATCGTCTGGACACCATTATCCAGTTTGGTCGCCTCAGTCATGAGGTCATCAAGAGTGTGGTGGACAAGTTCCTCACCGAGCTTCAGGCGCAGCTTGAAGACAAGCGTGTGTTGCTTGAGGTTACCGATGCGGCGCGTAGTTGGCTGGCGGCGGGTGGTTATGACTCGGCGATGGGCGCACGTCCGATGGCGCGTCTGATCCAGGACAAGATCAAGCGTCCGCTGGCGGAGGAGATTCTGTTTGGCGAACTGGCCGAGCATGGCGGTGTGGTGCACATCGACATCAAGGATGGGGAGTTGACGTTCGACTTCGAGACCACTGCAGAAATGGCCTGACGGCTGTGGATCAAGAGGGCGCCTTCGGGCGCCTTTTTGTTGTCCGGTGTTTTTGGGCTTTGGATGTATATCCGTTGCTGCGGTGATGGCTTATTAAGGTTTCGCCCTTACGGCGAGTCACCTTTTTCAAACGCCAAAAAGGTAACCCAAAACGCTTGCTCCTACGTTCGGCCCTCGCAGGCTCGGGTTCCTTCGCTGCGGGATCGATCCGGGCGCAGCGGCTACGGTTTGCTTCGCTGCACCTCCTTCCGCTGTGTCTGGCTGCGCCAGACGGTCGCTGCGCTCCCACCCCCGGATCAATCCCTCCACTCAGCCTTCCGACGTCGCCGGTGGATCAACAGCAAGATCAAAAGCACTCGAGCTTGCGCTCATTGTTGAGTGGGGCGGCTTCGCCGC
>NZ_RCOC01000004.1:0-23410 GCF_004307515.1 Pseudomonas sp. Sample_14
ATCGCCGATGGTAGTGTGGGGTTTCCCCATGTGAGAGTAGGTCATCGTCAAGATTGAATTCCGAAACCCCTGTCTGCTAACGCAGACAGGGGTTTTGTCATTTAAGCGTGTACGAAAGATCAGGCCGTTCTGCGACTCTTGCTGCTGCGTCTTGCCTGCCACTTGCGCCACCAGATATAAACTCCCGTCCCTGATAACCCCGCAATCAACACACCCAGTACCGCGATCATTACCTGCCCTGTCACCCCGATGATCCGTCCTCCATGTATGGGCAACTGAAGTCGATAGAACTGCTCTCCAAGCGTGCCCTGTCCCGCGATCTCCTGTCCCAATAATCGGCCATCGGTACCGTGAAAGAACAACCAGGATTTTCCATGGGCGTCCGTATCGTGCTGTCCAAATCCTGCGCCATAGAAGTTGTACTCAAAGCTGTAATACAACTCGCCGATTGCCGCCGTCAGTCCTAATCGTTTCCCTTCCTGCAATGCCCTTTCGTACGCCTGTTGATAACTCAACTGTGTCGTCCCCAGTTGATTGGCGGGCATTCGTCCTCTGGCTTCATAAACGCTCGGCTCGATGGGCGAAAACAACGAAACTGCAGGCTTGAACACTTGGCTTGGCAAGTTCATCGCCACGCTACTGACGGCGATCGGTAACAGCAGTAACCACAGCCACAATCCTCCGGCGCGATGCAGATCGAAGTTCAAGCGGTAGGCATGCCCGCCTTTGACCTTCCGCGCGGTCGCCCACTTCTTCCAGAATGGCTTGCCACGCGGCAAGGTCAGGAACAATGCGACAAAGCAGTCGATCACCCACGCGATGGCCACCCCACCCATCAAGAGCAATCCCCAGTTGCCGGGCAATGTCAGGTTGTAGTGAAACTCCAGAATGAACGGGATGAAGTTCTCTCGTTGAAAACAGCATTCACCCCAGTAGCGCGCGCCTTTTTGCTCCGCGCTGACCGGGTCCAGATAAAACACCTGATTACGTTCATTGAACGGCTGACCCGTTGCTGGATCTTTACGAGGAACGGCCGCCAGCAGCGTCGTATGCCCCGTCTCATGGGGATACTCCATGTACCAGACTTGCAGTTTCGGATGTGCAGTCTGCACTGCATCTACCAACGCGCCCGGCGACAAGCGCTCACCCACTGACGTCGCCTCGTAGAACTGCGGATTCAGCCATTCATCCAGTTCGTGATTGAACGCCAGCACACTGCCGGTCAGCCCGGCCAACAATAAAAACGTCGCAGTGGCCAAGCCAATGTACCGATGCAACAAAACCAGAAACGCACGCATACAAAACACCCCGAAGAAACGACAAAGCCAGCCCCTGATAGCAGGGGCTGGCTTTTTTATGCACAGGACATAGCTTTAGAACTGATAGCTGACGGTCGCCGCTACGTTGCGTTCTTCGCCCATGTAGCAGAAGTTCAGGCTGGCGCAGGACGCGACATAGGATTCATTGGTCAAGTTGTTCGCGTTGAGCCGTACATCCACACCCTTCAAGCCGACCTTGCCCAGGTCATAACCAATCGAGGCATCGAACAGCGTGTAAGACGGCACCTTCATTGTGTTCTCCGCATCGGCCCAGCTGTAGCCGACATAGCGCACCCCGCCACCCAGGCGCAGCCCATCAAGTGCGGCGCTGTCGAACTTGTAGTCAGCCCACAGCGAGGCCATGTGTCGCGGCGCCTGAGTCGGTGAGTTGCCCTTGTTCTCGATGACATCGGTCGGCGTGCTCAAGGTGCTGATCATCGATTTGGAATATTCGATATCAGTGAAGGTGTAACTGCCGAGCACTTTCAAGTTATCGGTCAGTTGCATATGCGCTTCCAGCTCCAGACCTTGCGAGCGCACGGCGCCGACCGCGCGATAGAAGTTTTCCTGCGGCAGTTTGGTCGCGAGGTTTTCCTGGTCGATGCGGAACAGCGAGGCGGTGAACAGGTTATCGGTGCCCGGCGGCTGATACTTCAAACCGACTTCCCACTGTGTGCCATCGGTAGGGGCGAGTGGATTACCGGCGCTGTCGGCATAGGAGTTCGGGTTAAACGACTCGGAGTAGCTGATGTATGGCGCCAGACCGTTATCAAACAGATATAAAGCGCCGGCACGCCCAGTGAGTTTCGTGCGCCGATCATTGATCTCTGTACCCACCGGCCGCCCCGCTTCGGCGATGCGGTTTTCATCGGATGTCTCGACCCAGTCCTGACGCAGGCCCAGCGAGAAGCGCCACTTGTCCATCTCGATCAGGTCTTGCAGATACACACCGGTCTGTTCGAGGCGCCGCAGATAGCTGGTGTCGCCGTACATCTCGATCGCCGAGTTGCCGTACACCGGATTGAACGCATTGATTGGCGCGAGGCCACCGCTGGTCCAGTCGACCACGGTTTTGCGCCGTTGGTAATCCGCGCCCATCAGGACTGTGTGCTTGGTCGCGCCGGTGAAGAATTCGGCCTGCAGCATGTTGTCGACGATGAACGCATGCAGGCGCTCATCACCGCCGGTGTAATAGCGGTTCAATTCATTGCTGGTCGGGGTGGTCCAGCCATAGGCGTAGACCTGATCCATGTTCACTTTGGAGTCGAGATAGCGGAAGTTCTGCCGTGCCGTGAAGACGTCGTTGAAGCGATGTTCGAACTGGTAGCCGAACGATTGCTGGTCACGGGAGTAACCATCGATACCCGGCTCGCCCTCGAAGAAGCGCGGCGAGATGCGTTCGCCATTGCGCTGATGGATCGTGCCGTCCGCCGGAACGCCGCCGTGGTAGCCGCCGTCCGGATCGTGTTGCAGATAGGCCTGCAGGGTCAGCGAGGTGTCTTCGCTGAAATCGATGCTCAACGTCGGCGCGAGGGCGAAGCGTTTTTCCTTGTTGTGATCGAATTGCGTGTCGGACTGATCGCTCAATCCGGTCAGACGATAGGCAATGCGCTTGTCGTCATCGACCGGACCGCTGAAGTCAAACCCAACCCCACGCTGACCTTGCGTCCCCACTGTGGCCTGCACCTGATGGTAGGCCTCATACAACGGCTTTTTGCTGGTCAGCGCGACCAGACCGCCGGGCGAGCTACGGCCGTACAGCACGGACGACGGGCCTTTGAGAATGTCCACACGCTCAAGGAAATACGGATCGACCTGCATGGTGCTGTAGGTGCCGCTGTCGCCCATCGACTTGAGGCCGTCGAGGTAGATGTTGTCCACCGAGCCGTCGTTGAAACCGCGCATCGCCACGTAGTCGTAACGATGGGTGGCGCCATACGGGTTGGTCAGCACGCCCGGGGCGTAACGCATCGCTTGCGAGACGGTTTGCGAGCCTTGGTCATCCATTTGCTCACGCGTCACCACCGATACGCTTTGCGAGGTCTCCAGCAGGGCGGTACTGGTCTTGGTGGCGATCTGGCTGTGCGTGGCGTTGTAGCCGGCCATGCTGCCCAGCGCGTTGCCGAGGGCGAAGCCTTTGATGTCGGTGGTCGGCAAGGCCAGTGCTTCGCTTTCAGCCAGCGGGCGCAGAATGTAGCTGCTGCCGTTCTGGCTGACGGCTTCCAGCCCTGAGCCACCGAGCAAATGGCTCAAGGCCTGGTCGGTCGAATATTCACCCTGCACGCCGGGAGATTGCTGACCTTGAGTCTGTTGCGGTGTCATCGCCAAGGTGATGCCGGCCTGCCGGGCAAACTGATTCAACGCCTCGCCCAATGGCCCGGCAGCAATGTTGTAGCGGTGGCTGATCTCGGTGCCGGTGTTGGCGGCCAGACTCAGGCTCGGTAATACGCTGACGCCCAGCGCGGTGGTCAGCAGTGCCGCCCGAACCGCATGGCGCAGTAGTGTCGATTCTGCAGTGAAATTCAGAGGGTTCTTACAAGTGGCGCGGACAGTCATTGTGGATTTCCGTAGGCAGTCGCGGGGGCTGAGTTGAAGTGCTTACTGACTAAGCCGGACTGCCTGCGAAAACCCGCCAAAAATAATCACACCGCACGTTCCAGGGTCACCCACCAGCGGGTGCGATAACGCAATTGCACCGGCAGCGTCTGCGGCAGGACCGCCAGCAGCCTGTCGGTGTCCTCCAGACGGAACACCCCAGAAAGGCGCAGGTCTGCGATCTCCGCCGAACAATTGAGATAACCCGGGCGATAACGGCCGACTTCAGCGAGGAAGTCACCCAGCCGCATATTGCGCGTGACAATCAAACCGTCGAGCCAGGCGCCCGCATCCATATCCGGCGTCGGCGCTGCGCGCAAACCGCTTTGATCGACCAGAAAACTCTGCCCGGCGAGTGCTTCGAGGGAATGACCGCCAGCGCGAACCAACACCCGGCCACGGGTAACGCTGAGCCGCGTGCACTGTTCTTCCTGACGCAAAATGAAACGCGCATCGAACGGCGCATAAGTGCCGTGGCGATTCTGTATGCGCAGCGGTCGATCGGTCGCCGCGCCCTCGTCAGAGCCGCCGCAGGTAACGATGATCTCGCCACGGGTCAGTTTGATCAGGCGCTGCTGCGCGGTGTAATCCAGATCTACGGCGCTGGCGGTGTTGAGTTCGATGCGCGTGCCGTCGGGCAACTGGAAACCGCGCCGTTCGCCGGTCGCCGTCGCGTAGTCGGCACTCCATTGCTGCCAAGCGGCGCTGTCCTTGGCCAGCCACGCGGCGGAGCCCATCAACAGCGCGCCCGACAACAACTTCAAGGCCTGGCGTCGGCCCAGCCCCTGCGCACTGTTTTCCAAGGTGTTGAAAGCGACCTGCGCACCCGGCACGGCGCGCAGACTGGAGCTCAATTCGGCTTGCAGCGACTGCACCCGCTGCCAAGCGATTTCATGTTCGTGATGCTCGGCGCGCCACTGCTCGCATTGGCGAGTCAGCCGCGAATTGCCGTGGTTGTTGCGCAGCCGCAGCAGCCAGTGAATCGCTTGCTTGACCACCTGTTGGCGCGGTTCGACGCGGCGAGCGAGTGAGAGGTTATCCACAGGCATCAGCTTTCATACCGCAACACATAGCAGTGATACAGCGCATCGGCGACGTAGCGTTCCACAGAACGTACCGATACGCCCAACTGCTCGGCGATCTGTTTGTGAGTCAAACCTTCGCACTGCGCCAGGAGAAACGCCTGACGCACTTTCGGCTTCAGTCCTTCGAGCATGCGCGCAATGCTTTCCAGCAGTTCCAGCACCAACGCGCGCGATTCGGCGTCAGGTACTTCGCCTTCAGGCAAGTGAGCAATGGTCTCCAGATAGGCCCGCTCGATTTCCTCGCGGCGCCAATGATCGATCACCAGACCGCGCGCGATGGTTCGCAGGAAAGCTCGGGGCGCTTTCAGTTCGAGGCGTTCGGTGCGTTGCAGCAGGCGCAGGAAAGTGTCCTGAGCCAGATCCGCTGCATCCGCTGCGTTGCCCAGCCGCGCGCGCAGCCAAGCGTTGAGCCAGCCGTGATGACTACCGTAAAGCGCCTGTACGACCAACTCAGGTGAAGACATGACCACGCCAGCCCGAACGTCACAAATGATAATTAGTCGCATTGTCATCAAGGGTTACAGATTTTGCAACTGCTGCCCCCATGTCTATGCGAAAAATTCCCTCGCAGCCGCTCTGGCACGCCGTTCGGCGGGAATCCTGCACAAACCCAGTCCATTTCTCACGCGCCCCTAAGATTTCTCCGCCGCCGGCCGACAGACTGGTGAGAAATGCGTGCACCAAAGTAGAGCGGCCAGAAGAACGCTGCCTGCGCCGTACATGGAATGTTGCATCCGGAAACGCATCCCCACTTTTGGCATAAGAAGTCCCATGAAATGAATCTCAAGTTCAGCCATAAAATCCTCCTGGCCGCTTCGGGCGTCGTGGTCCTGGCGTTCGCGTTGTTCACGCTCTACAACGATTATCTGCAACGAAACACCATTCGCCAGAACCTGCAGTCCTCCGTGCAACAGGCCGGTGACCTCACCGCCAGCAGCGTGCAGAACTGGATGAGCGGGCGCATTCTGGTGCTGGAAAACCTCGCGCAGAACGTTGCCCATCAAGGCAGGCATGCCGACCTCCCCGGTCTTGTCGATCAACCGGCCTTCACGT
The DNA here is from genome assembly GCF_004307515.1 of Pseudomonas sp. Sample_14. Taxonomy (NCBI): domain Bacteria; kingdom Pseudomonadati; phylum Pseudomonadota; class Gammaproteobacteria; order Pseudomonadales; family Pseudomonadaceae; genus Pseudomonas; species Pseudomonas sp. Sample_14. The sequence continues at coordinate 6,053 of NZ_RCOC01000004.1, forward strand.
CGAACTTTCAGTTCACTTATGTCGGCCAGGCCAACGGTGTCTTCACCCAGCGCCCCGATGCGAAGATGCCGGACGGTTACGATCCGCGTCAGCGCCCTTGGTACAAGCAGGCCGTGGCCGCCGATAAAACCATGCTGACCCCGCCGTACATGGCGGCCGTCGGTGGCCTGGTGGTGACCATCGCCATGCCGGTGAAGAAGGACGGTGAATTGCTCGGTGTGGTCGGCGGTGACCTCAGCCTGGAAACCCTGGTGAAGATCATCAACTCGGTAGACTTCGGCGGCCTCGGCCATGCGTTTCTGGTCAGTGCTGACGGTCAGGTGATCGTCAGCCCGGACAAAGATCAGGTAATGAAAAACCTCAAGGACATCTACCCGAACACCAGCGTGCGCATCGAGAAGGGCAACCAGAACGTCGTGCTCAACGGTCAGGAACGCATTCTCTCGTTCACCCCGGTCAGCGATCTGCCAAATGCGCAGTGGTACATCGGTCTGTCGATCGATCGCGACAAGGCCTACGCTGCACTCAGCCAATTCCGCACCTCGGCGTTGATCGCCATGTTTGTCGCGGTCGCGGCGATTGCGTTGCTGTTGAGCCTGTTGATCAACGTGTTGATGCGTCCACTGACCACCATGGGCCGCGCGATGAAGGACATTGCCCAAGGCGAGGGCGATCTGACCCGGCGTCTGGTGGTCGAGAGCAAAGACGAGTTCGGTGAACTGGGCAGCGCGTTCAACCAGTTCGTTGAACGGATTCACGCATCGATTTCCGAAGTGTCGTCGGCGACCCGTCACGTACATGACCTGTCGCAACGGGTGATGGCTTCGTCCAACGCTTCGATCGTCGGTTCCGACGAGCAAAGTGCGCGCACCAACAGCGTCGCGGCAGCGATCAATCAGCTGGGCGCCGCCACTCAGGAGATCGCGCGCAACGCGGCGGATGCTTCGCAGCACGCCAGTGGCGCTTCCGAGCAGGCCGATGATGGTCGTCAGGTGGTCGAGCAGACCATTCAGGCGATGACCGAGTTGTCGCAGAAGATCAGCCTGTCGTGCACGCAGATCGAAACCCTGAACGCGAGCACCGACAACATCGGCCACATCCTCGATGTGATTAAAGGCATCTCGCAGCAGACCAACCTGCTGGCGCTCAACGCTGCTATCGAAGCCGCGCGTGCCGGTGAAGCCGGGCGCGGTTTTGCCGTGGTCGCCGATGAGGTGCGCAACCTCGCTCATCGCACCCAGGAATCGGCGGAAGAGATCCACAAGATGATCACCTCGCTGCAGGTCGGTTCGCGCGAAGCGGTGAGCACCATGAACGCCAGTCAGGCGTCCAGCGAGCAAAGCGTGGAAGTGGCGAATCAGGCCGGTCTGCGTCTGGTCAGCGTGACCCAGCGCATCGGCGAAATCGACGGTATGAACCAATCGGTTGCAGCGGCGACTGAAGAGCAGACGGCGGTGGTGGAAACCCTCAACGTCGACGTCAACCAGATCAACCTGTTGAACCAGCAGAGCGTGGCCAACCTCAACGAAACGTTGAAGGATTGTGATGCGTTGTCGCAGCAGGCCAATCGCCTGAAGCAGTTGGTCGACAGTTTCAAGATCTGATTCACAGATCGCAGACCGCGTTATCGTTCTTCGCGAGCAGGCTCGCTCCCATAGGGAAATGCATTCCAAATGTGGGAGCGAGCCTGCTCGCGAAAGCGGCGGTTCAATCACCGCCAAACCGATGCCTTAGACAAACAGCTTCAGCACATTGCCCATCGCATCATCGGCAAACCCCTGCACGAAATCCCTGAACCCCGGCAATGCTTCATCCCCATCCGCAGCCGGTTCGGCAATGATCGTCCAGGTCGCTCGCGACTTCCCTGCGCTCAGCGATTCCACTTGCATCGCCGCCCACAGGTTCGCCACCCCCAACGTGTTGTAGATCGTCGTCCAGGTCATGCGCCGCGCCTGTTCATCGCGCGAGTTGAGTTGTTCGACCACGACGTTGCCGTCCTTGAAGACTTTCTTGCGCAGCGAAGACACGCCTTCGCCGGTCATTTCGGTGTGCGAAAGCGCTGGAATGAATCGTTCGAAGCCAGCGAAATCGCCAACGATCGCCCAGACTTGTGCCGCGTCCGCCGGCACTTCCACCGACGACACAACGTGGCAGCCTTGCGGGTTTTTGATCAGGGTGTCGGGTTGCAGATTGCTCATGGTGTTGCTCCTTGTTGATGAGTCAGATGAAGTTGATTTCTTTCAGGTAGTCGCAGCCGCGACGCAGCAGCGCCGGGGATTTCTGTGGGTAGTGCGCGCCCATCTGCCGCACGCCGGCCTCGGCGTTGGCGTGACCGATCAGGGAGATGTCGCCGATGTCTTCTTCGAAGCCGTTGAGGTAGAAACCGAGCACGCCGAACAGCGCGTTGTCGGCGTCGACCCGGTTCAGTTGCTGTTGCCAATCGGCGACGCTGACCAGCGAAAATTCGCTGCCGGTTTCGCGGAACGAAGCGACGTACGCATCCCAGCTCAGCGGCTCGGGGTTGTGCAGATTGAACACCGCGCGTTGCGCTGAATAACGGCTGGCATGGAAGGCGATGAAGCGGGCGAGAAAGTCCACCGGCATCAGGTCGAAATTCAGCGCGAAGGCCGGCACCTGTCCGAGCTGGATCGAGCCTTTGAGCATCAGCATCAAACGGTTTTTATGCGGCTGGCAAACGCCGCTGAGGCTGTTGAAACTGATGTTGCCGGGGCGATACAGATTGACCCGAACACCACGCTCGCGCGCCCGTTCGAGGATGCGTTCGCCGACCCACTTCGACAGGTTGTAGCCGTTGCGAATGTAGATCGGCGGCGTCGCGGCGGCGGGTAGTTCCAGCACTCGACCGGCGTCATCCACGGTGCTGGATGCCGACAGGGTCGAGACGAAGTTGAAGACCTTTTTGCGCTGCCCTTCGCACAGCTTCAGCAGGGCGAAAATCGGCTCGACGTTGTCCGCCGCCAGGGACTCGTAATCGAGCACGTGGTTGACGTTGGCGGCGTTGTGCACCAGCGCGCCGAACTCGCGATCCAGGCGCTGATAATCCTCATCGCCCAGGCCCAGTTGCGGACGGCTGATATCAGCTGCGTAAACTCGCACACGGCTCAGGTCGAGGTGCTCCAGCCGGTTCTCGCGCAGTGACTGAGCGAAGCGTTGCGCCGCCGTTTGCCCGGCGCCGTCGCGCACCAGACAGGCCACTTCGCTGGCGCCCCAACCGAGCAGCGCTTCGACGATGTGCACGCCGACAAAACTGTTGGCACCGGTGACGATGACCTTGTGCACATCGCCCATGCGGCTGATCGGCAGCGGTTCGACATCCAGCGCGCGCTCGGCGTCGGCCATGGCCTGAGCGCTGAGCACGGCGCTGTCATCGCTGCCGCGCACCAGCGTCGCCAGTTTGCTGATCGTGGGCAGTTCGATGAAGCGATTGATCGAAATGCTTCGGCCGAATTCCTCACGCAAGCGCAGCAACATCCGCGACAGCAGAATCGAATGACCGCCGAGATTGAAGAAGCTTTCGTCAGTGGAAATGTCGCTGGTCGGCAGTTCCAGCAGTTCGGCCCAGACCTCAAGAAGCAGCGCTTCGTCAGCATTGGCCGGCAGGCATTTCGCAGCGCTGTCCTGCACCGTCACCGGCAATGCCAACAGCGCCTTGCGATCGACTTTGCCGTTACTGGCGAATGGCATCTGCGCCAGTTCGGTCCACGCTCCCGGTTGCATGTAGTCCGGCAGAAACTGCCGGGCGTGGGCTTTCAGTTCGTACCGGGCAGTCTCGGTCTGTGGCTGGGCGAGGAACGCCAGAATCCGCCGCTGATTGTCGATGACCACGGCAATCTGCCGATACAAGCGGCTCTCGCGCAGGCAGCGCTCGATCTCTTCCGGCTCGACGCGAAAGCCACGGATTTTCACCTGATTGTCGCGCCGCCCGCACAGCTCGATACCGTGCTCGCCCCACTTGGCCATGTCGCCGCTGCGGTAGGCGCGCACGGTTTCGCCGCCGGGCAGTGACAGGTTCAGATAACGCTCGGCGGTCTGCTGCGGATTGTTCAGGTAACCGAGGCAGACACCGGGGCCGACGATGAACAGCTCACCGACGGTTTGATCGGGCACCGGTTGCAGATCGTCGTCGAGAATCAGCACCCGACTGTTGGCGATCGGCCCTCCCAGCGTGCGGTTGCTGTCGCCCGGTTTGAGCTGGCGCGCGGTGATCAGCACGGTGGCTTCGGTCGGGCCATACAGGTTGTGCAGGGTGCCTTGACGGGTCAGTTGCTCGATGACGTACGGCTCGCAGACATCACCGCCGGTCATCACCTGAACGCCCTCCAGTTGTTCCAGCGGCAGGATGCTCAACAGCGCCGGTGGCAGGAAGGCGTGGGTCAGTTGCCGCCGGCGAATCAGCGCAATCAGCTGCAAAGGATCGCGGCGCTGGGTGTCGTCGGGCACGACGAGTTCCGCCCCTGCGAGCAGGCTGGGGAAGATGTCGATCAGCGAAGAATCGAAGCTCAGCGAAGAGAACTGCAACACCCGACTCTCGGCGTGCAGCTGCACGTAGTCGGCGTACCACGCGGTGAAATGGGCGAGATTGGCCTGGCTGAGCAGCACGCCTTTCGGATGCCCGGTGGTACCCGAGGTGTAGAGCGCCATGCACGGCGCATCAAGCTCCGGGCGGTGCTGCATCAGCGGCCGGTCGAGATCGGCGTTCGGCGCTTCCATGTCACTGACATCCAGCCCCGCTATCGACTCGCTGAGCGCCTGCTGTCCATCGTGAAGCAACAACACCGCGCCGGCGTTTTCCAGGATGTATTGCTGGCGCTGCAAGGGATGGCTCGGCTCCAGCGGCAAGTACACCGCGCCGCTGCCGAGAATCGCCAGAATCGAGGCGAACAGTGCCGGGCTTTTGCCTTGGCAGACAGCGACCACCCACGGCTGCGGATATTGCTCGAGCAAGGGCAGCAACCGCTGCTGGATCGCCCGGCTGTGGGCGTGCAATTGGCGGTAGCTGATGGACTGTCCGCCGAGGTGCAGCGCCGGTCGTTCGGCATGCTCGATCAGGCTTCGTTGCAGACGCTCGATCAGCGGGATTTGCGCCTGCTCCAGCAGCGCCGGATTTGCCGTGTCGTTGAGACGGTGGACATACGCCAGTTTGTCGAGAAACAGCAGATCTTCCAGGCGTTCGAAATCCGGCGCTTTGAGGACCGGGGCATGCCTCAAATAATCGGCATCGCGGGAAAAGCGGCTGACCAGCAACGCCACTTCGTCGACCACATGGGCGAGCGCTCGTTGGCGTAGCGACTGACCGTTGCCGGACGGCTCATCGCCGATCGGCACACGGCTGATCAGCGACGAGCCGAGAAAGCACAGCAAGTCGAGGGTCGGCAGGCCGCCATGCTCTTGCGCGGCGACACCCAGGCGCAGGTGCAGATGCGGGATGGCGCAGAAGTCGCCGGCAGCGATAAAGCCATCGTCGATGATCAGATCCACCGCCGCTTGAGTGGCGCCGCTGCGGGTCACAGCATGGCCATGCTGTTCGAGCTCCCGGGCCAGATCGGTCATGGCCTGGCCGGCGCCGGTGAGCAAAATGTCGAGACGTTTCATGTCGGCCTCCTCAAACCAGATAGTCGCGCAGGGCGTGCTGCACGCACGGTGTGTCGAGCAGCGAGCTGTTGTGGAAAAACCTGACGATGTTGCCCACCAACGGGTGGTGGCGATTGATCGGGAAGGCCAGTCCCGCGATCTCCTCACGCAATGACTGTCGGGTGGTTTCGCTGACCGGCAGCGCATCGATCAGGCGCAAATCGAAGGACTTCTGGATGTCGTTGGTCAGGTAATGGCCGATGAACACCGGCAGAATCTGCGCGATGGTTTCGCGGTCCGTGTCGCTGGCGGTGTGCCAATAGATGCGCACCATCCGCGACCAGAAACTCGAGTGGCGACCTTCGTCGAGCAAGTGGTCGGCCATCAGGCCCTTGATCGACGGCTTGACCGAATCGTCGCGGGCGAACGCGGCGACATCACCGGTCACGGTGTTTTCGGCGATCGCCACGCAGATCAGTTCCACCGCGCTGCGCAGGTGGTCCGGCGCCAGCGCAACAGCGGCGGGAATCGCCCGGCTCAGCTCGATTTCATCGGGCAATTGAATCGGCTCGATACCGGTCAGCGCGACCGTCTGCTGCATGAAGTCCATGGCCACCAGCGCGTGGTAATCCTCATCGACCACCACGGTCATCGCGTCGTAGCGACAGGCGAACGGGAACGCCACGGCAAAGCGATTCTTGGCAATGCTGCGGGCGGTCTTGTCGACGATTTCCGTCTCGAAAATCACTACGTCGTTGATGAATTTGTACAACGTCTGCACCAGGGCGAAATCACGTTGCTCCGGGCATTCACGCAGGAAGGTTTCGCTGAGCACCAGCGGCTGGCGGCTGAGCGGGTAGATCAGGCGCTGATCGTCTTCCAGCAACCGCCGGGGACGGGTGCGGATGGTCGCGCGGCTTTCCCAGGCCTCGGCGAAGGATTGATAGTCGGCAGCGTTCATTGGGCCACCTCGGCAACTTCCACGCCCATGCTCAGGCGCAGCCCGTCCCACAAGGCGATGCGGCTTTCCACGGCGGCGATGGCGCTGGCGTAAACCTCGGCTGCGCGCTGCGGATCGCCGTCCACCAGACGCTCCAGCAACTGCTCGGCGGCGGGGCCGTGATCTTCGGAATCGACTTCGATATGCCGTTGCAAGTAGTAGCGAAAGGTCGGTGCCTGTTCGATGCCGATGCCCCAGTCATCGAGGATGCGCTGGAACATCGTCGGAATGACGCTCTCGCGACCGTGCAGGAACGCGGCGGCAACGCTGTGTCCCGGCGCTTCCAGGGCGACGCGCAAGGTATCGCGGACAAACTGCGCCGCCGCCGGGTCGACGTCGACGCTCTGCAACGCGACGTCATAACTCACGCCTTCCTGCTGCAGGGCGACAAAGCGCTCTACCGCCGTGGTGCTCGCGCCGACTTCGCGCATCGCATCCAGGTACAACTCGAAGTGGCTGTAGTGGCCGGCATCGAGGCGATCGTCCGATTCCTCGCCCAGCACGATCTCGTTGATCAACCGCGCCGCGTGGGGATCGCGCGGCGGCAACCAGGGTAAATGCGTGCAGGTCAGTTCCTGTTGCAGGCGCTTGGTCAGCGACATGAAGTCCCATACGGCAAATACATGGGTTTCCATGAAACGACGTAATACCGATAACGAAGTAATCTCGGAAAAGATCGGGTGAATACTCAGTTCGGCTTTCTTCAGGGCGAGTTGCTGCTTAGTGGGCATCATGATGTCCTTTATCATTGATTGAAGTGCACGTTTCTTTTCAGTTGCTATAAGCGGTCGGGCGAGTTGGATAGCAAGTTAGTCGGGCAAATATTGATTGCGCTGTGGCGCCGTTGCGGCGCCACGGGTGCTGCGGTTGTTGCGTATGCCGCGCTGAACGGCGACGTTCAAACCTGGCGAGAGAAAAACTAATACAGGGCAAATGCATTTAACAAGTTTATTTTCAATTATTTTAAGTTGGCTGTTTTTTGAATATGAGAGTTACCGATAAAACTTTCAGACCAAGTTTTATTTGGGCGTAGTTACTCCTTTCGGCTAATAACGGCCAAAATCGATAACAAGAGTGAATGCCTCACTCGAAGCAACTTTTAAACAAGGGAAGTTTATGAATTCAAAGGGGGCGAAAGTTGGCCGGGACCGGCGCCATGACTTCCTGTTTCCCGTGACAAGGCTCCTTCCGTAGGTTCCTGTTGCGGGGACTGTGCCGTCAGGGCGGCGCGTCCCCGTTCTGTAGGGGTGGCGCTGGAAGAGTGCGGGTAAATTGCCGTCACGGCTATTACCGATTGGTCATCGGCGGGCAGCAGAAATGCGTCGGCAGGGCCGGGGCGGGCACCAGCGGGCACGCCGATCCGCTGCCAGAGCCGGCAGCAGAGCGGTCGCGAAGATTTGTAAGGGGATTATTCGACGTACGGGATATCAGCGTGCGGTGTGACGCTTCTGTGCGGCGGGAGTCGCCAGGTAGCGGGTGATAACCTCAACGCCACGGTTGAGGTGCTGCTCCAGCATTGCGAGCGAGCGCGGTATGTCCCGCTCGATCACGGCCTGAAGCATGGCGCGGTGGTCATCCTGGGACAGCTTGCCCAAGCCCATGGCTTCCAGATTGAACCGCAGAAAACGTTCCTCTTCGTTCAGCCCGTCCTCCACCAGGCGCAGCAGTCGCTGGTTGGGCGCCTTGCTATACAGGGCCATGTGAAAGAGACGGTTGAGGCGGCCGATTTCGTTGTAGTCGTGTTGAGCTTCCAGCTCGTCGATGTAGCCGGCGGCGAGTTGATGCTCGGCCTCAGTCAGCAGCGGAATGGACTGCCGCAATGCCTCGGATTCGAGCAGAATGCGCAACTCGTAGGTTTCAGCCGCATCGCCCTGGATCAGTGGGGCGACCACGGCGCCTTTGTGCGTAGTGACGCTGAGCAGCTCCTGCGCTTCGAGCTGGCGCAAGGCTTCGCGCACCGGCATGCGGCTGACCCCGAACAGATCGGCCAGATCCTGCTGGCGCAGTGCAGTGCCACAGGGCAGGCGGCCATCGAGAATGGCCGAGCGCAGGGTTTCTTCGATCACCGACCGGGCCAGATGCGCAGGAATCGGTCCTTCGACTTTGATGCTGTGCAGCGGTTTGGGCTTCTGAGTCACGACAACACACCCTGTAGGTCGCAATATTTGGATCCAAATGACACTAGTGATTGCTCTACAGGTTGTCAAACCTTGTAAAACGTTGCGCGGCAATCTCAAGTCTAGCGCGTCTTCGATGATCTCACGGTGCCATTGTTTTTTGCCGGGCTAAGCTTCACCATCAAACGCTTCCTTTCTGTCCTTCTGGAAACCTGCAGTGGCGGTACGTTTCGCGATCCCTCGGACCTTGCGCTGGCTTGGCTGCGCATTGCTGCTGGCCGGCGTCATGCTGGGCGGCCTGCACGCCGATTGGGATTTTTCCGCGATCAGCCGCAAGGCCACTGCTCTCTATGGGCCACTGGGCGCGGGGCAGCAGCGCATCGATGCCTGGCAGAATCTGCTGGCCACGCAGAAGCAGGTCAGTGAGATGGACAAGCTCAAGGTGGTGAACCTGTTCTTCAACAAGCAGGTGCGTTACGTCGAAGACATCGATCTGTGGCGCGAAGTGGATTATTGGGAAACCCCGATCGAAGCGCTGTGGAAGGGCGCCGGCGACTGCGAAGACTACGCCATCGCCAAGTATTTCAGCCTGCGCCATCTCGGCGTTTCCAGTGACAAGCTGCGCATCACCTACGTCAAGGCGCTGCGCCAGAACCGCGCGCACATGGTGTTGACGTACTATGCGACCCCCGATGCCATGCCGCTGGTGCTCGACAGCCTGATCGATCCGATCCAGCCGGCGTCGCAGCGGACCGATTTGCTGCCGGTCTACTCTTTCAATGCCGAAGGTCTGTATCTGCCCGGCGCCAAGGGCAATAAAAAGGTCGGCGACACCAAACGCCTGTCGCGCTGGCAGGATGTGCTGAAAAAAATGCAGGCCGAAGGTTTTCCGGTCGAGACGACTAACTAGGAGCACGCGCTCAGATGTCTTTGTTCAAACAGCTGTTGATCGCTATCTGTCTGTTCCTGGTCGTGGCCTTCACCGGCAGCTTCATGGTCAGCCTGGAGAGCTCGCGCACCCAGTACGTCAATCAGTTGCGCTCTCACGCACAGGACGCGGCGACGGCGCTGGCGTTGTCGCTGACGCCGAATATCGACGACCCGGCGATGGTCGAGCTGCTGGTCAGTTCGATTTTCGACAGCGGTTATTACGCGAGCATCCGCGTGGTCGACGTGAAGACCGAGCAGACCATTGTCGAGCGCAGCGGTACCCCGGCGGTGAGCAATGTGCCGGACTGGTTCGTCAGACTGATCGGCCTCGAACCGGCCGGTGGCGATGCGCTGGTCAGCCGTGGCTGGGAGCAGGCGGCGCGGGTCGAGGTGGTCAGCCATCCGATGTTCGCCGTGGCCAAGCTATGGCAGAGCGCACTGGGCAGCCTTGGCTGGTTGCTGATCTGCGGCGCATTGAGTGCGGTGCTCGGCGCGCTGTTGCTGCGTCGGCAGTTGAAGCCCCTCGATTACATGGTCCAGCAGTCCCATGCAATTGCCCGTCGCGAGTTTCTCAGCCTGCCGGATCTGCCGCGCACGCCTGAATTGCGTCGCGTAGTGCAGGCGATGAATCAGATGGTCGAGAAGCTCAAGACGCTGTTTCAGGAGCAGGCCGAGCGCAGTGAAAAACTGCGTACCGAGTCCTATCAGGACAACCTCACCGGCCTGGCCAACCGCCGCTATTTCGAGATGCAACTGAACAACCGTGTGAGCAACCCGGAGCAGGCCAGTTCCGGTTATCTGCTGCTGTTGCGGGTCAAGGATCTGGCCGGGCTCAACCAGCGTCTCGGCGGCCAGCGTACCGACCAATTGCTCAAGGCCGTCGGCGAGCAACTGACCCGCGAGTGCGCCAGATATCCACAAACCCAGGACTTGGTCACGCGTATTCGCGGCGGTGAATTCGCCGTGCTGGCGCCGGGGCTGGTGCGCGAGGAAGCGCTGCAGCTGGCGCAGAATCTCGACAATGCCTTGAGCAGCCTGCATGCCACCGGCGCGACCGATGTGCCGGCGGTGGCTTCGATCGGGCTGGCGCCCTTCGCTCACGGCGACTCCCCGCAAGCGGTGCTGACACTGGGCGATCAGGCGCTCGCACAGGCCGAAGGGCAGGGCGAGCAGAATTGGGCGTGCATCGATCAGAGTCTGGTGGCGGAGGTCGGTGACGACCATCACGCTTGGCATCGACTGCTGGATCAGGCCTTGAGTCAGCAGCGTTTCGAGCTGTACTTCCAGCCCGTGGTCGCTGCGCAGGACACGCAACTGGTGCTGCATTACAAGGTGCTGTCGCGCTTGCTCGACGAGCAGGGTCAGACCATTCCCGCCGGGCGCTTTCTGCCGTGGCTGGAGCGCTTCGGCTGGACCGCGCGGCTCGATCGGCTGATGCTCGAACGCGTGCTCGAGCAGATGAAGGGGCACGAGGATTCGCTGGCGCTGAACCTGTCCTCGGCAACGCTGGCCGACCCGCAGGCGCTGAACAAAGTCTTCGAGATTCTGCGCGCGCATTCCAATCTCGGCGCGCGTCTGACTCTGGAAATCGGCGAGGAGCAATTGCCTGAACAGGCGGTGCTGGAGCAATTGACCCGACGCCTGCGCGAGCTCGGGTTCTCGCTGAGCCTGCAGCGCTTCGGCGGGCGCTTCAGCATGATCGGCAACCTGGCGCGGTTGGGTCTGGCGTATTTGAAAATCGACGGCAGCTACATCCGCGCGATCGATCAGGAGAGCGACAAGCGCCTGTTCATCGAAGCGATCCAGCGCGCGGCGCACAGCATCGATCTGCCGCTGATTGCCGAACGGGTCGAGACTGAAGGGGAGTTGTCGGTGATTCGCGAGATGGGCTTGTATGGCGTGCAGGGGCAGTTGCTCGGTGAACCGAAGCCTTGGGGGTGAGCCAAGAAGCGCCCTCACCCTAACCCTCTCCCAGAGGGAGAGGGGACTGGCCGTGGGATATTTACGAGATACGCCGACGTGCAAGAGCTCCACTGAATCCAAAATCGACTCGATCTCTCAGGTCGATGGATAGCGCAAGACACCTCGATCGGCCCCCTCTCCCTCCGGGAGAGGGCTGGGGTGAGGGTAAGCTTTGGATCTTGGGAGGATCAGATCAACCCACCCTCATCCTCATCGATCAACTGGCTCAACCCGCCCAGCGCTTCACGTGCCTGGGTGCGGTCCATCAGTTTGGCCTGGGCCGCCGCCGGCAGGTCAGTGACGCGGATCACGCCTTTCTGGGTCAGCACCTGAATCAGGTCGTCGAGTACCCGAATCATTTCAAAGTCGCTCTGCTTGAGCTGTTTGAGGCTGTTTTCCACGGCTTCGTTGGCGTACCACGCCTGAATTTCATGGTTATCGGCGGGCAGCGTTTCCGTGGCCTCGGCGTACGCCGCAGCTTCCACGCGAATCAACTGGCCCTGCGCATCGCGTTGCACGTAAAACATTAAGCATCCCTCACAAATGAACAGCGTCATGCTGTCAGCAGCATAGCCAACTGCGCGCCAGTATGCGGGGCGACGAACAAATCGTCACCGCTGCATTGCCCGCAAACGCGACGGCCGCCCCACAGGAGGCGGCCGTTGTTGTTTCAGCCTCAGCTGTTGTTGTGATCGACCTTGATGGTCGGGTCGCTGCCGGCAATCAGGTTGTGCAGGTTGGCGCTCGCCCAGTTGTTGCCTTCCAGTTTGATCGTCACGTCCGGCGTGGCCGCAGCGGCATCGCCCGAGTTGAATTTGCCCGCCGAGCTGACTTGCAGCGACGACGTGCCATCCACCGTGGTGATCTTCAGGAAGTTGTCGATCGTGCTGCCGGTCTCGCCCTGCAACAGGTCGCGCAGGTCGATGCGGTCGCCTTCGCTGGCTTTGAAATCCTTGATCACGTCGTTACCGGTGTCGCCCGATTTCCAGACGAAGGTGTCGCCACCGGAACCGCCGATGAGGATGTCGTTGCCCTGACCGCCGATCAGCGTGTCGTTGCCGGTGCCGCCGAGCAGAATGTCATTGCCTTTACCGCCGTCGAGCAGGTCGGTGCCGCCCGAGCCGAACAGGATGTCATTGCCTGCGCCACCGAGCAGCGTGTCGTTGCCATCGTGCGCGCCGGACACATCGAACGCCTGATAGTGCTCGGTGATGTACTGGTGCACATTGCTGGTGGTGACTTTGCTGACATCAACGCCGGTTTCCTTGGCGACGAACGCCTGCATCGCCTGGTAACCCTCGCCGGCAATGCCGTTGAAGCTGACCAGATCGCCGAAAAGGATGTCGTTGCCCTCGCCACCGTTGACGGTGTCGTTACCCGGCATCGTCGCTTCGGTATGGCCGATGATCGAGTTGGCCAGGTCCTTCGGATCGATGTTGGTTTGCGGCGTTTTGTCCGAGTCGTACGGCTTGAGGTCGTTGAGGCTGACGTCGTTGTTCAGACCAATGGCTTCGACGCTCGACAACCCGCTCAACAAGGCAAAGCCGCTGGTCGAGTTGCTGGTCGTCGACGAGTTGGTGCTGTTGCCGGTACCCGCAAGGTTCGACAATTCATAAGTGCCGTCGCCCTGCGCGTGAATCGTGCCCAGGGTCTCGCTGCTCCAGCCCCACCACGAGTTGTAGGTTTGCAGCACAACGCTGCCGGCACTGTTGATGGTCAGGTAGTGCGAGTTGTCGATGTAGGTGCTGAACGTGTCGCCCTGCTTGTAGTTGCTGGTGTTCACCACGCTGTCGAGTTTCACGTTGCCATACAGCGTCGGGTTGGTCTGCTCGCCGGTCTGGTAGTAAGTCGGCTGGCCGTCGGTGATGAAGTACGTGAGGTTCTTCGCCCCGGTGTTGGCCACTGCGTCGGCACTCTGGAACCAGTTGGCCGTGGTCTTGAACACGTCCTCGTAGTTGGTACCGCCACCGGATGCCATCGAGTTCAGCACTGCTTTGAGCAATGTCAGCGCATTCGGGTCGTTGAGATTCACCGACACCGACTTGTTGACCTGGGTATCGAAGTCCACCAGGAAGATGTTCACCGTGCCCGAGTTGCTGCCGCCCAGGCTTTGCTTGAGGCTGTTGAACACCGAGGTCAGCGAGTCTTTCGCGGCGTTCAGCGACGAAGTGCTCATGCTGCCCGAGCTGTCGACCATGAACGCGATGTTGTAGTTGGTGCCCGGCACCACGGTCAGGCCGCCGATGTCAGCTACGATGATGTCGTTGGCGTCGGTGCCGGTGACGTTGTCATCACCCGAGGTGGCGGTGACCGCGTTGTACACCGCAGGCACTACCGTGACCGGAATGGTCGCGCTGCTGCTTGCCGAGCCGCCGACCTGTTCGGTGGACGTCGAAGTCACGGTCAGGTTGAACTGGCCGTTGTAGTAGGTTGGCGGGGTCACGGTCAGAGAGCCGAGGTTCCAGCCGGTGACGTTGGCTTCGCCATTGCTCGCGGTAACGGTGAAGGTATGACCCGCGCCATCGCTGAGCACCGAACCGACCGGTGCACCGCTGATCTTCACAGTCAGGGTTTCCGAGCCGTCGGTGTCGGTCAGCGCGGTGCTGATCGCCGACAGTTTCACCGTGGTGCCTTCAGCGCCGGTGTTGAGCTTGTAGCCGTCGTAATAACCTTCGCCGTTGGTGCCGTGCAGATCGGAGACGGTCACGCCCGAGTTGATCAGATCCTGCACACCGGTGTAGATCGGCACGCCGGCGTTGCTCAGATCGATTGGCGTGCTGCCATTGACCGACAGGTTGACATCGTAGCTGCCCGGGCCGCTCTGGTTGTGGTGGTAGATGTCGAGGGTGTAGTAACCGCTTGTAGTCGGGGTAAACGAACCATTGATCGCACCGCCCGCGCCCCAGGTACCGGAAGCCACACTCTTGCCGCCGATGGTAATCAGCAGGCTGTCATCGGCCACGCCGCTGAAGCTGTAGGTCTTGCCGGCTTCCAGGTAGATCAGGCCAGAGGTCTTCGACGCCGTACCGGCGGCGACACTGCCGTCAGACTGCACGTTGGTGACGTTGCCGCTGGAGTTCGGTTTGCCGGCGGCGTCGATGACGTTTTTCAGGGTGGTCGAATTCGCTCCGCTGCCGTCAGTGCCCAGACCCGACAGACCGGTCCAGACTTCCTTGATCAGGCCAGTGGATTTAACGCTGTTATCGGCCACGGCCACGGTCGGCGCATCCGCCACTGGCGTGATGTCGATCTTCACTGTGCCGGTGCTGCCCAGCGCCTGGCCATCGGTAGGCTGGAACTTGATCTGCGCGTAGTCCGCCTGCTTGTTGCCCAGACCTGTGCCGCCGTAACCGTTGGTGCCCGACTCGTTGGCATCCGGCAGGAAGCGCAGCTTGCCGGCGTCGATGTCGGCCTTGCTGAAGGTCTGGTTGTTGGCCACATCCTTCCAGGTCGAGCCGTCCAGATACTGCAGTTTGCCCTCGCCCGGCAGCTGCGTGATCTTGATACCGAGGCTGCTCGCCGGGCTGTCGACATCGGTGACGCCAAAGGTCGACCAGCCGAGTACCAGCGGCGTATCTTCGGTGCCGGTGACATCGCTCGGCGCAGCGACCGGTGCATCGTTGACCGCCACCACGTTGACCGTGGTGGTCGCAGTGTTCGAGTAGTTGCCGCCATCGGTCACCGTCACGGTAATGATGCGCGGCACGGTGCTCGGGTTTTCGCTGCTGTTGGTGAAGCTGATGTTCTTGATGGCCTGCATGTAGTCGGCCAGGGTCGCGTTACCCGATAGGGTCAGGGTCACCGTGCCGTTGGTGCTGTTGGCATTGATGGTGATGCCGTTGACGCTGTTGCCCAGATTCAGCGCATCGCCGTCCTGACGGTTGGTCAGCACCACGGTGGCACCGGTCAGCATCGTGCTGTCCGGGTCGGTGATGCTGAGGTCGGTGTCAGCGATCGACACGCCGGCGCCCGGGGTGTTCTCGGTGAACGTCACCTTGTAATCGGCACCGGTCGCACCGCTGGAGTTGTTGGCGTCCAGATCGAGCACCGGTGGTGCATCGTTGTCGATGATCGAGGTGCTGACGCTGCCATTGGTGCTGCTGACCGCGAGGTTCTCGAAGTTGCCGCCGGTAGCCGAATCGATCTTGACCACGAAGTTCTCGGTGCCTTCGGTGATCTTGTCATCGAGGGTGGCGACGTTGAACTGCGCGCTGCTGGCGCCCGCCGGGATCTTCACGGTGTACACACCGGTGAAGTCCGAACCGTCGGCAGCAGTGCCGCTGTAGACGATTTTCAGGGTCACTTCGGTCTGCGCCGGGTGATTGAGGCTGACGGTGTAGCTGGCGGTCTGGCCTTCGGTCACCGAGCTGCTGCCAGTGATGCTGACGGTGGTGGTGTCGACGGTGTCGGTGACGCTGGTCACCGCTGGCGTGGTGCTCGGTACCAGTTTTTCGAAGTTGCCACCGGTGGCGCTGCTGATGGTCGCCTGCACGGTGCCGGCGTCTCTGTAGACGTCGTCAGCTGGCGCTGGAACGTTCACCGTGCCGGTGGTTTCGCCCGCTTTGATGGTGATCACGGCACCGTTCGACAGGGTCACGGTCACTGGCGAGCCAGCGGCGTTGGTCAATGTCGCGGTGTACGTAATCTGGCCACCTTCTGCCACCGAGTTACTGGCGCTGAGGGACAGGTTGGTGGTGTCGACGGTGTCGGTCACGGTGGTGCTGACCGGGGTCTTGTCGGCGACGAGATTTTCGAAGTTGCCGCCGCTGACGTTGGTGATCGAGTTGGTCAGCGGAGCGTTGCCGGTCAGCGCATCGTTCGGTGCGACGGCGGTTACGGTGCCGGTGGTCTGGCCGACGGCGATGGTGATGTTCTGGCCGTTGGCCAACGTCACGACAACTGGCGAACCGGTGACGGGGGCGCCGACGGTTGCGGTGTAGACGACGTTGCCGCCTTCTGCCGCTGTGGCGGTTGCGCTCAGTTTTACGGTGGTGGTGTCGACGGTGTCGGTGACGCTGGTCACTGCTGGCGCGGTGCTCGGTACCAGGTTTTCGAAGTTACCACCGGTCGCGGTTTTGATCGTGGCTTGCACGGAACCTGCATCTTTGTAGACGTCGTCGGAGGGTGCCGCAACGGTTGCAGTGCCGGTTGTTTCGCCAGCCTTGATGGTGATCACGGCGCCGTTCGACAGGGTGACGGTCACAGGCGAGCCAGCGGCGTTGGTCAGTGTCGCGGTGTAGGTGATCTGGCCACCTTCGGTCACGGAGCCGGTTGCGCTCAGTGACAGATTGGTGGTGTCGACGGTGTCGGTCACGGTGGTGCTGACCGGGGTCTTGTCGGCAACGAGGTTTTCGAAGTTACCGCCGGTTACGTTAGTGATCGAGTTGGTGATCGGAGCGTGGCCGGTCAGTGCATCGTTCGAAGCAACAGCGGTTGCAGTGCCGGTAGTCTGACCGACGCCGATGGTGATGGTCTGGCCGTTGGCCAGAGTCACGACGACAGGCGAGCCAGTAACTGGCGCACCAACGGTGGCGGTGTAAGTCACAGTGCCGCCCTCAGCCACCGAAGTATCAGCCGTCAGTTTGACGGTCGAAGTATCGATGGTGTCGGTGACCTGGGTGATCGCTGGCGTGGTGCTCGGCACGAGATTTTCGAAGTTACCACCGGTGGCGCTGGTGATCGTGGCCTGAACAGAGCCGGCGTCTTTGTAGACGTCGTCGGACGGTGCAGGAACAGTTGCGGTGCCGGTGGTTTCGC
>NZ_RCOC01000065.1:0-22836 GCF_004307515.1 Pseudomonas sp. Sample_14
CTGCGTCGTACGGTCGCTGCGCTCCCACGCCCGGATCAATCCCTCCACTCAGCCTTCCGACGTCGCCTGTGAATCAAGATCAAAAAGCGGTACTCGAGCTAACGCTCATCGTGTTGGGTGGTGGGGTGGCTTGCTTATTTGATTTTGCTTTTCTGTGGGAGTGAGCCTGCTCGCGATGAGGCCCTCGCCGACAACAATGATCTCAATCCAGCCCTCTGCCGGAAAATCCCCGCAAAACCGACAGCCAATCCCAGCCAATCTCCCCAATCCACTGGCGCTAACAAGGCGCTCAGCTATAAAGAATGAGTGGTCAGGTCTTCCGCGGCCGGTTGGGTTGCGGGAGTTTGTCTCTCTTTACCGCGGGTCGTCCTATGAATAATCCTGGGAAACGCGTATTGCCGTTGGCTTTTCTTGCAGTGTTGTTGGCCGGTTGTGCCAGTCCTCCACCCCCTGCGCCTGTCGCGCCGCCGCCTCCGCCGGAACGTCGGTGTGAGGTGCTGGAGAATACTGAGGTTGCCGGGGATATGTATGTCGATGGGCAGGTAACGCGCCACATCACCACTACCCGTTGCATAACCCAATAACACTCGCGATTCCTCGATTGCACGAGGCCTGGAACCCAGCAGTGACCCTGTGGGAGAGAGCCTGCTCGCGAAGGCGTGGTATCAGTCAAAACATAGCTGACTGACACAACGTTTTCGCGAGCAGGCTCGCTCCCACACGGGACAGCAATTTGCCCTGGAAATCAGGACAGGAACCCGCCATCCACATTCAGCGCCACGCCGGTGGTGTAGCTCGACGCATCACTGGCCAGGTACAACACCGCGCCGGCCATTTCGCTTGGGTCGGCTACGCGTTTGAGCGGGATCTGCGTCAGTGCCTGTTTCAGAATCGCATCGTTCTTGACCAGCGCCGAGGCGAATTTGGTGTCGGTCAGGCCGGGGAGCAGGGCGTTGCAGCGGATGCCGAATTGCGCGCATTCCTTGGCGAATACTTTGGTCATGTTGATGACCGCCGCTTTGGTCACCGAATAGATGCCCTGGAAGATACCCGGGGAGATGCCGTTGATCGAGGCGACGTTGATGATGCTGCCGCCACCGTTTTCGCGCATCAGCTTGCCGGCTTCGACCGACATGAAGAAATAGCCACGAATGTTCACATCGACGGTCTTCTGGAACGCGCCCAGATCGGTGTCGAGTACGTTGCAGAATTGCGGGTTGGTCGCGGCGTTGTTGACCAGGATGTCGAGGCGGCCGAATTGTTCCTTGATCCCGGCGAAGACCTGGCTGATCTGCTCCATCTCACCGATGTGGCAGGCCACGGCTGTTGCCTTGCCGCCGGCGGCGGTGATGGCGTCGGCGACGTGTTGGCAGCCTTCGAGCTTGCGGCTCGAGACGATCACATGGGCGCCTTGCTGGGCCAGCAGTTTGGCGATGGCTTCACCGATGCCACGGCTGGCACCGGAGACGAAAGCGATTTTGCCGTCGAGGTCGAACAACTGAGTCTTGGACATGGGTTTCCCTTGTTGGAAGTCTTGTTATTGGCCCGGATCAGAGGCTGGATTTCTGGATGACCTGCAGGCTCATCTGCTCCAGCAGTTTGTTCATGTGAATGAACTGCGCGAAGCGTTTGTCCTGCGTCTGGCCATGGTAGAAGCGGTAGTAGATCTGCTGCACGATGCCGGCCAGGCGGAACAGGCCGTAGGTGTAGTAGAAGTCGAAATTGTCGATGCGGATGCCCGAGCGCTCGGCGTAGTAGTCGACGAATTCGCGGCGGGTCAGCATGCCCGGTGCGTGGCTCGGCTGGCGACGCATCAGTTGCACCGGTGCCGGGTCGCCGGCTTCGATCCAGTAGGCGAGGGTGTTGCCCAGGTCCATCAGCGGGTCGCCGAGGGTGGTCAGTTCCCAGTCGAGCACGCCGATGATCTGCATCGGATTGGCCGGGTCGAGGATGACGTTGTCGAAGCGATAGTCGTTGTGGACGATGCTTGAGGTCGGGTGGTCGGCCGGCATCTTGTCGTTGAGCCAGGCTTTGACTGCTTCCCAGTGCGGCGCGTCCGGGGTCAGGGCTTTTTCGTAGCGCTCGCTCCAGCCCCTGATCTGCCGCGCGACGTAGCCTTCGGGCTTGCCCAGATCGCCGAGGCCGCAGGCGTTGTAATCGACCCGGTGCAGTTCGACGAACCGGTCGATGAAGCTTTTGCACAGCGCTTCGGTTTTCGCCGAATCAAGGCCCAGTTCCGGCGGCAGTTCGGCGCGTAGGATGATGCCCTTGACCCGTTCCATCACATAGAACTCGGCGCCAATCACCGATTCGTCGGTGCAGTGCACATACGCTTTCGGGCAATACGGAAAGCCGTCGCGCAGTTGGTTGAGAATGCGGAACTCACGGCCCATGTCGTGGGCGGATTTGGCCTTGTGGCCGAACGGCGGACGGCGCAGAACGAATTCTTGCTCAGGGTATTCCAGCAGGTAGGTCAGGTTCGACGCGCCGCCGGGAAACTGGCTGATCTGCGGAGTGCCGGTCAGGCCGGGAATGTGCGCCTTGAGGTACGGATCGATCAGGCTGGCATCGAGTTCTTCGCCCGCGCGGATCCGGGTGGACTGGTCAGTAAGCGCCATGCTTATCCCTTCTGCTTATTTTGGAGGCCAGACATCATTGGCTAATCTAATGGCGCGCTCGGGTGCTCACAAGCGCGGGTCGGTCTTATAGGTTAGCGTGTTGCTGGATAATCAACTTTGAGAATGGGGCGAGCAGCGGCGCAGACCGAGGATCCTGCGCGCCTTAATGCACGCGCTGGTTGCTCAGTTTCGGTGGCAGGGCGACAGGCGTCAGCACCGGTTGCCCGGAGAAAAACGCCATCAGGTTTTTGCCGACCAGTTCGACAGTGCCTTGCGTGGCTTCAGGGGAAAGCCCGGCGACGTGTGGGGTCAGCACAACGTTGCTGAGGTGTTTCAGGGCATCAGGCACTTCCGGTTCGTGATCGAACACGTCCAGCGCTGCGCCGGCGATACGACGTTGTTCGAGTGCAGTGATCAGGTCTGCCGTTGCGATAACGCTGGCGCGGGCGATGTTGACGATAAATCCCTTGGGGCCGAGGGCATCGAGCACGGCTCGCGTCACCAGATGTTGAGTAGCAATGCCACCAGGCGTGGCAACGACCAGAAAGTCCGAAGCTCGCGCCAGATCGGTCGGTGTCGAGCAGAACGCATAAGCGACGTCGCTGCGCACCTGGCGGTTGTGGTAGCTGATCTGCATGTCGAAACCCAGCTCCGCACGCTTGGCAATCGCCATGCCCACGGCGCCCAGCCCGAGGATGCCCAGACGCTTGCCGGCCAGCGACGGGCGCATGATTTTCGGCCATTCACCGCGGCGCACGGCGGCATCGCAGCGCGGGATGTCGCGGACCAATGCCAGCAGCAATGCCATCGCATGATCGGCCACTGACGAGGCGTTGACTCCGGCGCCATTGGTGACGGTGATCCCGCGGTCGCTGGCCGCTTGCAGGTCGACCTGTTCATAACCTGCACCGATCACCGTGATTATTTTCAGGGCGGGCAGGGCGCTGATCTCTTGCGCAGTCAGGCCCAGCGGGCCGCGAGTGAGCACGGCGTCGATGCGACTGCCATGGGTGGCGATGGCTTGCGCGCGTTCGGCTGGCGTTGGTGCAAGGATCAGGTGGAATCCCTGATGCTCAAGAATCGGCAGATAGTCATTGATCGTTTCAACCAGTACCAGAACGGTTGCGGGCATTGCGCGGCTCCTGTGATTGGCGGCGGGTGGGTCGCGAAAGTCGACTCAGAGTGCTGAATCCGCAGCGGCTTGGCAATCGTTGCATTCAAGCAGTGGTGCTTTGATTCTGGACGGGTTCGTGGAACAAGCAAGTACGCAGGCATGGCGCACGACCCATCAGCTGACGTATTGCGCAACACCATTACCGAACGACCAGTTCTCTTTCTTTACCTCCAGCAGATTGATGAACACATCCTCCAGGCGAATACCCAGTTGCGCATGCAGGCGCTCGGCAATGGTTTTGAACAGCAATTGTTTCTTTTCCACGCTGCGCCCTTCGCTGATGGTGATCTGGATGAACACCACGCCGTCGCTGCGCTGGATGCCGAGGTATTGCGGGTCATAAACGAAATGCTGGGCGTCATGTTCGTTGAGAATCTGGAAGTTGTCGTGCTCGGGCACATCGATACAGCTGCGCAGAGCGGCGTAGATCTGTTCGCCGATGCGCCTGGCGAAAGTGGGATCGGGATTTTGCTGGATGTCGACGCGGACCAGTGGCATGGGGGCTCCTTGGGTTATGGCTTCTCACACGCTAGATCAAGGTCAGGGTACTGGCAGGTAATTGGTCTGGAATATTGCAAATTCCGTGTATGAGGCGGCTTACGTGACTCGCGGATTTTGCCTACGGGAATGGCAGATGCGTCTGCTGGTCAGCACCCGTATGGATGCGAAATCATCACGCCTCAGAGCAGCTTGCGCGATAGCTGCCACCAGCCAGGGAAGGCGAATGCTTCAAAACGACCGGGAAAACCTCGAACTGGACAAGCTGATGAATGAAATACGCAAGCTTGTGGCCGAGAGGAAAAAACTTGTGGCGGAAGAAAAAAAGATGAAATGGGAAACCTATTTCTACCCGGTTGCGGTAGTGGCCGGAATGTTGACCGCGACAGCGGCCTTGATCGGCCTTTCGCTCAAGTTATGAATGTGCGCGTTTCGCTCTATCCAACCCGTTACCCGCGAAAAAGGAAATCACCATGAGTACGTTCGACCGCCAAGCCATGATTGACCGTTCCGATCGAGAGCACGACGAGTACGTAGAAAGGTTACGCCTCCAGCAGCGAGGCGACATCGTTCCGATCCTCGCATTGCTGAGTCTTGCCTTGCTTTGCATGTCGTTTGGCTTTCTGGTCGCTCGATTGATCTGATCGTTCCGGCTGCGCACGGTGCCGGAAAAACTGCCAGAGAACGACATGCAGCGTAGCTGGAAACGGCAAAAAGCATTCCGAAAACGACTCCCCATCGGTCTGCTCCGCACAACCATTCCTCAGCTAAGTCTTTGCTTGCATTGATTTATCACGGAGAATCGCGCCCCTGTTTCGGCCGGAGCATGTCTGTCGGTTTTTTCCGACGCGTCCTGACCGAGTGGCAAGTGACCGGAATGCGGAGATCCGACCGGATGAATGATCAGGCCAATAGCCTCGAAAAGCGCTTCGACGCAGCAGCACCCGCTGAACTTTCGAGCTGGAATCGCCAGGACACCACCTGGATGCTGGGACTGTTTGGGACGGCCATTGGCGCCGGCACCCTGTTTTTGCCGATCAACGCAGGGCTGGGGGGCTTCTGGCCGCTGGTGATCCTCGCGCTGCTGGCCTTCCCGATGACGTTTTACGCGCACCGTGGCCTGACCCGTTTTGTGCTGTCCGGTCGCGAAGGTGCCGATATCACCGAAGTGGTCGAGCAGCATTTCGGTATCAAGGCCGGTGCCTTGATCACGCTGCTGTACTTCTTTGCCATCTTCCCGATCTTGCTGATCTACAGCGTCGGCCTGACCAACACGGTCGCCAGCTTCCTCCAACACCAACTGCACATCACGCCGCCGCCGCGCGCGTTGCTGTCGTTCGTGCTGATTCTCGGCCTGCTGGCCGTGGTGCGTTGCGGTGAGCAGGCGATCGTCAAAGCCATGAGCCTGATGGTCTATCCGTTCATCGTCGCGCTGCTGTTCCTCGCCGTGTACCTGATTCCGCACTGGAATGGCGGCATCCTCGCCACCGCGTCGCAAGTGCCGGCGCCGTCAGCGCTGCTGCACACGCTGTGGCTGGCGATTACGGTGATGGTGTTCTCGTTCAACCATTCGCCGATCATCTCGGCGTTCGCGATGGACCAGAAGCGTCGTTACGGTGTGCACGCCGACGAGCGCAGCTCACAGATCCTCGCGCGCGCTCATGCATTGATGGTCATTTTGGTGCTGTTCTTCGTATTCAGTTGCGTGCTGACCCTGTCGCCGGAGCAACTGGCTGAGGCGAAAGAGCAGAATCTTTCGATCCTGTCGTACCTGGCCAACCACTTCAGCAACCCGACCATCGAGTTTGCGGCGCCGTTGATTGCGTTTGTGGCGATCTCCAAGTCGTTCCTCGGTCATTACATCGGGGCCAGCGAAGGCCTCAAGGGCCTGATCGTCAAGAGCGGGAGGCGTCCGGGCGCCAAGGCGCTGGATCGCATCGTGGCGGCGTTCATGCTGGTGATCTGCTGGATCGTCGCAACGCTTGACCCGAGCATCCTGGGCATGATCGAAACCGTCGGTGGGCCGGTGATTGCGGCAATCCTGTTCCTGATGCCCATGTACGCGATTCGCAAGGTGCCAGCGATGGCGCGCTATCGCGGTCAGGCGTCGAACGTGTTTGTTACCGCGGTGGGACTGGTGGCGATTTCGGCGCTGGTTTACAAGTTGGCTGTCTGACCTGTCACTGATGACTGATCGTTCCCACGCTCTGCGTGGGAATGCCTCTTGTGACGCTCTGCGTCACGCTTGGGGACGCAGAGCGTCCGGGGCTGCATTCCCACGCGGAGCGTGGGAACGATCAGAACGATCAGCATAAAAAAACGCCGCTCATCTCACGATGGGCGGCGTTTTTTATTGCCTTGCAGCGTTAGGCTTGAACGACCGGTATCTTGGCGTTCGCAGCAGCTTCACGGAACTCGGCGATCTGGTCGAAGGACAGGTAGCGGTAGACATCGGCCGCCATGCTGTCGATCTTGCCAGCGTATTCCATGTACTCCTCGACGGTCGGCAGGCGACCCAGGATCGAAGCAACGGACGCCAGCTCGGCCGAGGCCAGGTAGACGTTCGCGCCGTCGCCCAGACGGTTCGGGAAGTTACGGGTCGACGTGGAGACCACGGTGCTGTTCGGCTCAACGCGTGCCTGGTTACCCATGCACAGCGAGCAGCCTGGCATTTCCATGCGAGCGCCGGCCTTGCCGTAGATGCCGTAGTAGCCTTCTTCGGTCAGTTGGTGAGCGTCCATCTTGGTCGGCGGCGACAGCCACAGACGGGTTGGCAGCTGACCCTTGACCTGATCCAGCAGTTTACCGGCAGCGCGGAAGTGACCAATGTTGGTCATGCACGAACCGATGAACACTTCGTCGATCTTCTCGCCAGCAACGCTGGACAGCAGACGGGCGTCGTCCGGATCGTTCGGCGCGCAGAGCACAGGCTCGTTGATCTCGGCCAGATCGATTTCGATGACTTCGGCGTATTCGGCGTCGGCATCGGCTTCCATCAGCTCAGGATTGGCGATCCAGGCTTCCATCGCTTGAGCACGACGTTCCAGAGTACGCGCATCGCCGTAGCCTTCGCCGATCATCCAGCGCAGCAGGGTGATGTTGGACTGCAGGTACTCGGTGATCGACTCTTTCGACAGCTTGATGGTGCAACCGGCAGCCGAACGTTCGGCCGAGGCGTCGGACAGTTCGAACGCCTGCTCCAGGGTCAGACCTTCCAGGCCTTCGATTTCCAGGATGCGGCCGGAGAAGGCGTTTTTCTTGCCTTTCTTCTCGACGGTCAGCAGACCGTTCTGGATAGCGAAGTACGGAATGGCATGAACCAGGTCACGCAGGGTGATGCCAGGTTTCATCTTGCCCTTGAAGCGCACCAGGATCGATTCCGGCATGTCCAGCGGCATTACACCAGTGGCAGCGGCAAACGCGACCAGACCGGAACCGGCCGGGAACGAGATGCCCATCGGGAAACGGGTGTGCGAGTCACCACCGGTACCGACGGTGTCCGGCAGCAGCATGCGGTTCAGCCACGAGTGGATGATGCCGTCACCCGGACGCAGGGAAACGCCGCCGCGGGTCATGATGAAGTCAGGCAGGGTGTGGTGGGTGGTCACGTCGATCGGCTTTGGATAGGCCGCGGTGTGGCAGAACGACTGCATCACCAGATCAGCGGAGAAGCCCAGGCACGCCAGGTCTTTCAGTTCGTCACGGGTCATTGGACCGGTGGTGTCCTGAGAGCCCACGGTGGTCATCTTCGGTTCGCAGTAGGTGCCAGGACGCACGCCCTGGCCTTCTGCCAGCCCGCAAGCCTTGCCGACCATTTTCTGCGCCAGGGTGAAGCCCTTGGTGCTTTCAGCCGGGGCTTCCGGCTTCTTGAACAGGTCGAACGCTGGCAGACCCAGTTCGGCGCGAGCCTTCTCGGTCAGGCCACGGCCGATGATCAGCGGGATACGACCGCCGGCACGGACTTCGTCCAGCAGCACCGGGGTTTTCATTTCGAAAGTGGTGATGACTTCGTCGGTACCGTGCTTGCAGACTTTGCCAGCGTGCGGGTACAGGTCGATCACGTCGCCCATGTTCATGTTCGACACGTCGAACTCGATCGGCAGGGCGCCGGCATCTTCCATGGTGTTGTAGAAGATCGGAGCGATCTTGCTGCCGAAGCAGAAACCGCCAGCGCGCTTGTTCGGCACGTACGGGATGTCGTCGCCGAAGAACCACAGCACCGAGTTGGTCGCCGATTTACGCGAGGAACCGGTACCGACCACGTCACCGACGTAGGCGATCGGGAAGCCCTGGCCGCGCATTTCTTCGATCTGCTTCATCGGGCCGGTCTTGCCTTGCTCGTCCGGAACGATGCCGTCACGGGCCATTTTCAGCATGGCCAGGGCGTGCAGCGGGATGTCAGGACGCGACCAGGCGTCTGGCGCAGGGGAGAGGTCGTCGGTGTTGGTTTCGCCGGTGACCTTGAATACGCGCAGGCTGATCTTGTCGGCCAGGACCGGGCGCTTCTTGAACCACTCGCCGTCAGCCCAGGATTGCAGCACGGCCTTGGCGTGAACGTTGCCGTTCTTGGCTTTTTCAGCGACGTCGTGGAAGGCGTCGAACATCAGCAGGGTGTGCTTGAGTTCTTCGGCGGCGACTGGCGCGAGCTCGGCGTCGTCCAGCAGTTCAACGAGGGTGACGATGTTGTAGCCGCCCTGCATGGTGCCGAGCAGTTCGACAGCGCGTTTCTTGTCCAGCAGAGGGGAGGTGGCTTCGCCCTTGGCCAGGGCAGACAGGAAACCGGCCTTGACGTAAGCGGCTTCGTCCACTCCAGGTGGTACGCGATTGGTGATCAGGTCAACGAGGAAAGCTTCTTCGCCAGCCGGAGGGTTCTTCAGCAGCTCGATCAGGCCTGCTGTTTGTTCGGCGTTAAGCGGCTGGGGAACGATACCCAGGGCTGCACGCTCTTCGATATGTTTGCGGTAGGCTTCAAGCACAGTTATTACCCTCATCAGTGGTCCCAAATGGGTGTCCGGGACGCTCATCCCGAAATTGCCGTACTCATGCGCCTCACGACGTTGTGGGTCGTTCGGCCAGAATTACCGGCAATTCCTTACAGAAGCTGCTTTCAAAGTTTTACGCCTGCAGAACGGGGAGCTGATGAGGGTTGGCGTTGGGCTTTTCCCCGCTGGAAAAACCCTTCGCCAACACCGCTCTGAAGGAACGACTGTGCTCGTGACGCTTTGAAAACAGCTTCTAACGGACATTGGCGCCTTAAAAGGCTGGCTGATTCTACGGCAAAAAAAATTTAAAGGTAAGTCGCGCTCTATTGGACTTTCGTGGCAATCAGCGCGGCCGGAGCAAACCTGCGACGCTGGCGAGACCTTGCTGTTTGAGGGGTGATCAATGCCCGACAAAGGGCTAACATGCCGGCCTGTTCCGCGTTTCAGTGTTCTGCCCATTTATGCCCAATCAGACCATCAAGACCCCCTGCGTCGGCCTCTGCTCCACCGTTTACGGTGACCTGGTGTGCCGTGGCTGCAAGCGATTCCACCACGAAGTGATCCATTGGAACGGGTACAACGAGGAGGAAAAGCGTGCTGTGTGGCTGCGTCTGGAGCAATTGCTGTCACAAGTGATGGCGAGCAAAGTCGAGATCTTCGATCCGGCGCGCCTGCGCGAGCAGCTCGAACAGCGCAAGATCCGCTTCGTACCGCATCAGTCGGAATATTGCTGGGCCTATCAGCTGATTGCCCGGGGCGCGCGGGTGATCATTAATCTTGAGGCGTACGGGATGGTGTTGCTGCCGGAGTTCCGCGACTGGAACCTGCCGGAACTGCGCGATGCCATTGATCGGGAATTCTTCCTGCTGTCGGAAGCGCATTATCAGCGCTACATCGCCCCGGGCTTTCTGAAAGACGCCTTCGGCGCCTGAACAGCAAAAGCTTCGCGAGCAGGCTCGCTCCCACAGGGAAATGCATTCCAGATGTGGGAGCGAGCCTGCTCGCGAAAGCGCCAGTCAGGCATGGCAATCCTCAGTGTTTTGCCGTCAGTTCCACCAGATGATCCTCAACCTCCGGCGGCTTGAGCACCAGGACATCGCTTTCCAGCGTATCCAGCACCGCTTCAGCGGTATTGCCGATCAACGCGCCTGACAGACCGCTGCGCGCCACCGTGCCAATCACCGTTACCGCGGCCTGGAGCTTGTGCGCCATGAACGGGATCAGCACATCCGCCGGGCCTTCCTCGATGTGAAGGTGCTCGTCATCGACATCGAACTCCGCCTGAAACGCCCGGCACTGCTCGCGGTATTTGGCTTCTATGGTCGATTTCAGCTGAAACGTCGGGTCCGCCGCCGAGAGCATCGGCGACGGATGCGCGGTGATCACATGCAGGTGCGCTTTGGCCAGACTGGCGATGTCATAACCGTGATCGATGATGGTGCTGTGCAGATGCCGATGCTCACCATCAGCATTGCCGACATCGACGGCAGCGAGAATCACTTTGTCTTTCCACGAACCGGCGGTTTTGACCAGCAGCACCGGGGTAGGGCAGTGGCGCAGGAGTTTCCAGTCGGCCGGGGTCAGCAGGGCCTTTTTCAGCGAGCTGTCGGGGAAGTGCTGTTTGATCACCAGACCGCAACCTTCGGCCTGCTGCACATCGATGATGGTTTCGTGCAGGCTCTCGTTCCACGCCTGTTCGGTGGTCACGCTGTAGCCTTCGGCGAGCAATGCCGCCTTGAGCACGCTGAGCAGGCCGGCGTGGTCATGCTTCTTGTCACACACCAGCAGATGCAGATGGGCCTGGGTGACACCGGCGATCAACTTGGCGCGCTTGAGCGCCAGGCTTTCTGCATGTTCAGGTTCGATGACCACCAGAATGCTGCGAATGGCTTGCATGAGCGGAGTCTCCAGCAAAGAAAAGGCACGGCGTTGCACAACTATAGTTGCTACCCGAACGTCTGCGACTTGATGCATATCAACAGCCGCCGCTGGTGGTCTGCGGGCAGGCCGGTATAATCGGCGCCCTTCGCTCGAACACCTTTTACCGTGAGCCCCATGATCCTTCCCGAAATCCACGAATTCCTTGGCTGCCGCACGCCCGACGCCTGGGTCCAGGCGGCACTGGCCGATCAGGAAACCCTGCTGATCGATCACAAGAACTGCGAGTTCAAGGCCGCCAGCACGGCGCTGAGCCTGATTGCCAAGTACCACGCCCATGTCGACCTGATCAACATGATGTCGCGCCTGGCCCGGGAAGAACTGGTGCACCACGAGCAAGTCATGCGCATCATGAAACGGCGCAAGATCGAGTTGCGTCAGCTGCACGCCGGCCGCTACGCCTCGGGCCTGCGCAAAGTGGTGCGCAGCCACGAACCGGTGAAACTGGTGGATACGCTGGTGGTTGGCGCTTTCATCGAAGCGCGCAGTTGCGAACGCTTTGAAGCATTGGTGCCGCATCTGGACGAAGAACTGGGCAAGTTCTATTTCGGTTTGCTGAAAAGCGAGGCGCGGCATTTTCAGGGTTATCTGAAACTGGCCTATCAGTATGGTGATGCCAAGGATGTCGCGCAGGTGATCGAGCGCGTCCGTGCGGCCGAGCAGGAACTGATCGAATCGCCGGACGAGGAATTCCGTTTCCACAGCGGTGTGCCCGCCTGAATTTGTTAAAAACTCTTAAGAGTATGAAACATCACCGAAAACCGGCCCGAGTGGCCGGTTTTTGCTGTCTGCCGTCATCGCCTGTTCGATGAATGCCAGCATAATATCGGCCCTTCCACGTTTGGCTTGGCAACGGTTGTTATGGATAACCTGGGTTTCGGCAAAGTTCTGCTGGTCGAAGACGATGAGCGTCTCGCCGCACTGATCGCACACTTTCTAGAACAACACGGCTACGAGGTGCGCACGGTGCATCGCGGTGATCTGGCCATGGCTGCATTCCTGGAATTCAAGCCGAAAGTGCTGGTGCTCGACCTGATGTTGCCGGGGCAGAGCGGTTTGCAGGTCTGCCGGGAAATTCGCAGTGTTTCGGACACGCCGATCGTGATCCTCACGGCCAAGGAAGACGATCTCGATCACATTCTCGGTCTGGAGTCCGGCGCTGACGATTACGTGATCAAACCGATCAAACCGCCGGTATTGCTCGCGCGGCTGCGGGCGTTGCAACGGCGGCAGACGCCGGACACCAGCGTGGTCAGTTTCCTTGAGTTCGGGCAATTGAACATCGACCGCAGTTGCCGGGAAGTGCGCCTGACCGGTGAGCTGATCGAGCTGACCACCATGGAGTTCGAATTGCTCTGGTTGCTTGCCAGCGCGGCGGGCAAGATTCTTTCCCGCGATGACATTCTCAATCGCATGCGCGGCATTGCCTTCGACGGCCTCAACCGTAGCGTCGACGTCTACATCAGCAAATTGCGCAACAAACTCAAGGACAACCCTCGCGAGCCGGTGTGCATCAAGACCGTGTGGGGCAAGGGCTATCTGTTCAATCCGTTCGCGTGGGAGCTGTAGATGCTGCGCTTGTTCCTCGGCCTGTTTCTGGTGATGACGGTGGGTCTGGTGCTGGCCTTGCAGGCGGTCGAGCACACCTTCAATGCGTTGCTCGACAGCCAGACGCAGGATTACAACCGTGAAGCCGTGCGTGGTCAGGCGTGGTCGCTGGTCGATCATCTGCAAGGCCGCCAGGGCGCCGAGCGTGAACAGAAACTCGATTCATTGCGTGCGCACTACGGTCTGTCGCTGGGTCTGGTCGAGGCCGATCAACTGGCCCTCACACCGCAGGAAAAAGCCGAGCTCGCGCGGAACCTGTTGGTGATCCGCGACGATTACACGCAGTTCATCAGCAACATCGATGGCGGCTCGCAGTTGCTCAGCATCAAGCTGCCGCCAGAGCCGAGCCTGATGCCGTTCTACATCACCGCGGCGTACATGATGCTCGCGGTACTGATCGGCATCGTGCTTTTTTTCTGGGTGCGCCCGCACTGGCGCGATCTGGAAAAGCTGCGGCTGGCGGCCGAGCGTTTCGGCGACAACGATCTGTCGGTGCGCATCCAGTTGTCGCGGCGCTCGAACATCCGCGATCTGGCCGAGCACTTCAATCTGATGGCGGCGCGCATCGAGGGCTTGATCGCCAACCAGCGCGAACTGACCAACGCCGTGTCCCACGAATTGCGCACACCGATTGCGCGGCTTTCGTTTGAGCTCGATCAGCTCAAGCAGCAACCGGACGCGAGCCAGAATCGCGAGCTGATCGCCGACATGTATGCCGACCTTGGTGAGCTGGAGGAGATGGTCTCGGAATTGCTGACCTACGCCAGCCTGGAGCATGGCGCGACGGTGATCAAACGGGAAAATATTCACGCAGCCGATTGGCTCGACAGCGTCGTCGGCAGTGTGGCGCTTGAAGCCGAAGCAGTGGGGGTGCAGTTGTCGATCGCCGGTTGCCAGGTCGACACGGTAAGCATCGAACCGCGCTTCATGGCGCGGGCGGTGATCAACCTTTTGCGCAATGCCATTCGCTATGCCGAACAGCGTGTCGAGGTGTCGCTGCTGCGCAATGGCGATGACTATGAAGTACGGGTCAGCGATGACGGCCCGGGTGTGCCGCTGGAGGGACGGGAGAAAATCTTCGAACCGTTTTCCCGACTGGACGCCAGCCGGGATCGGCGCACTGGCGGTTTTGGATTGGGCCTGGCGTTGGTGCGGCGGGTGTCGCAGTCCCATGGCGGGCAGGTTGAGGTTGGCGAATCGGTGTGGGGCGGGGCGTTGTTCAGGATGACCTGGGCGCATCTGGACTGATTGATATTGCCTGACCCGGCCCCTTCGCAAGCAGGCTCGCTCCCACAGGTAATCGCAATCCAAATGTGGGAGCGAGCCTGCTCGCGAAGGGCGAGTGTTCAGCGAGTTACACCGAGTCGCTCATGCCACTGGGCAATCGATTCTTCGGGATATACATCAAACTGCTGATCCTTCGGCTTCGCCTCGACTTCAACCCACGGCGCTTTCGAACCTAGCATCAGATGTGTGCGTTCCGGCGGCACCGGCAGCGGCGTATCGATCGCCGAGGCGAATGGATGAATCAGCTCTGGCCACTCCGGGCTGAACAGCCACAGGCCGCTGCCGCACAGTGAGCAGAAGTGGCGCTCGGCGCTGCTGCGATGGGCGCGTTTATCGCCTTCAGCTTTCATCTTCGCGTGATAGATGCTGATGTTTTTGCGTCCGCGAACCTTGAGAGTGGTCGCGTCGCCGCCAAGGTTGATCGCATAACCGCCGCCGCCCTGGGTCTTGCGGCAGATCGAGCAATAGCAGCGTTGATAGGGATAAGGATGGGCGCTGTCGAGGCTGAACGTGACTTCGCCGCAATGGCAGGAGCCTTCGAGGTGCATGGTGCTCTCCGGTGTCTAATGGTCCGCTTCAGCCTAGAACATTCTGCCTGATGCTTGCCGGTGTGATGCGACCGGCGGGCGCAGCGTCTAGCCCCAGTGTCCCCGCGATCCCATGGGGCGAGACTTTCGGAACCCGGCATGCAAGCGCTGTTGAACGAGATCCTTGACGCGGTCCGGCCCCTTATCGGGCAGGGCAAAGTTGCTGACTATATTCCCGCCCTCGGCACGGTGCCGGCCAACCAGTTGGGCATCGCCGTGTACAGTAACGACGGCGAAATGTATTGCGCCGGCGACGCTGAAACGCCGTTCTCGGTGCAGAGTATTTCCAAGGTGTTCAGCCTGGTGCAGGCCATCGATCACTCCGGCGAAGCGATCTGGGAACGGCTTGGCCACGAGCCTTCTGGCCAGCCGTTCAACTCGCTGGTGCAACTGGAATTCGAGCGCGGCCGCCCGCGTAACCCGTTCATCAATGCCGGGGCGCTGGTGATCTGCGACATCAACCAGTCGCGCTTCGCTGCGCCGACATTGTCGATGCGCGACTTCGTCCGACGCCTGTCGGGCAACCCGCAGATCATGATCGACGGCAAGGTCGCCGACTCCGAATACCAGCACCGCGCGCGCAATGCGGCGATGGCGTATTTGATGCAGTCTTTCGGCAACTTTCACAACGATGTCGAAGCGGTGTTGCGCAGCTATTTCAGCCACTGCGCGCTGCGCATGAACTGCATCGATCTGGCCCGGGCGTTCTGCTTTCTGGCCAATGACGGGTTCTGCAAGCACAGCGGCGAGCAGATCCTGACGCGCCGCCAGACCCAGCAGGTCAATTCGATCATGGCCACCAGCGGTCTGTATGACGAGGCGGGCAACTTCGCTTATCGCGTCGGCCTGCCGGGCAAGAGCGGGGTCGGCGGCGGCATCGTTGCGGTGGTGCCGGGGCAGTTCAGTGTGTGCGTGTGGTCGCCGGAGCTGAATACCGCCGGCAACTCGCTGGCGGGGATGGCGGCGCTGGAACTGCTGAGCTCAAGGATTGGCTGGTCGGTGTTCTGACCCACCGGAACACCACATGACCCTGTGGGAGCTGGCTTGCCAGCGATGAGGCCCTGTCAGTCACTATAAATTTGCCTGAACCACCGCTATCGCTGGCAAGCCAGCTCCCACAGGTTTCTTTAGTGTTTGAGGAGGTGTATTTCAGCCAGTAATCCGCTACATTTTCCGGCCGCCCTCTGCATGGTGAATCCGCTTCATGTCTCTTGCGCTCGAACGTCTAGTCGCTGGCACGCCGATCCCTTTCGCCGGTAACCGCGTCACCGTGGTCAGCCCCGAACTGGCCGCGCGGTTTCAGCCCGGTGACCATCTGCTGGTCGAGCAGGTCAGTGGCGAGTTGTTGCTGATCCCCGTGGCCGATCAACAGGCCGCCTCGGTGGCAATCGAGCGTGCGGCTGCGGCATTCACAGCGTTGTCGGCGGTCTCCGATGAAGCCATCAGCCGGTTCTTCGATCTATTCGCTCAGCGCCTGGAAAACCCTGAATGCTGGACGCAGATCGAAGCCGCCAACCGCGCCGACATCGAACGGGCCAAGGCGCGCGGTCGCTCGACCACACGCTTGCTCGCCGATGAACGCATGCGCCGCGACATGATCGCCGGGCTGCGCGCGTGGCGTGATGCGCCACCGACGCGGGGCAAAGTGATCAGCAGTGTTGAGCACGATGGCTGGAAGGTTGAGCAAGTGGTCTCGCCGCTGGGCATCGTAGCCTTTGTCTTCGAAGGCCGACCCAACGTATTTGCCGACGCCGCCGGGGTGTTGCGCACCGGTAATACGGCTGTGCTGCGCATCGGCAGCGATGCGTTGGGCACTGCGCAAGCCATCGTCACTCACGCGCTGAATCCAGCACTGGCCGAAGCCGGTTTGCCGGTGGGGGCGGTGTCGTTGGTCGAAAGTGTCAATCACGCCGCTGGTTGGGCGATGTTTGCCGATCGGCGTCTGTCGCTGGCGGTGGCGCGCGGCTCGGGCCGTGCGGTCAGTCAGTTGGGCAGCATTGCTCAACAGGCCGGCACTGCCGTCAGCCTGCACGGTACCGGCGGCGCGTGGCTGATCGCCGACCGTGACGCCGACGCCACTCGCTTCGCGGCAGTGGTGCGCAACTCGCTGGACCGCAAGGTCTGCAATACCCTGAACGTCTGCCTGATTCAGCGCGAACGCGCCGATGAGCTGGTGCCGCTGTTCCTCAATGCCATGAAAGACGCCGGTACTGCGCGCGGCCAAGGCTGCAAATTGCACATCGTCGCGGGCAGTGAAAGTTGCCTGCCAAGCGAATGGCAGAACGCAACAGTCGAGGTTTATCGCGCCGAGGGTTACCAGACCGAAGCGCTGGCCGAGTCTTTGCCCGAGTCGGAGCTGGGCCGCGAGTGGGAATGGGAAGAAACCCCGGAAGTCAGCCTGATGATTGTTGACGATCTGGATCAGGCGATTGCGCTCTTCAACCGTTACAGCCCGCAATTCACCGTGTCGTTGATCAGCGCGGATGCGGCGGTTCAGGAACGTTTCTACAACGCAGTGAATGCGCCGTTCGTAGGCAACGGCATCACCCGATGGGTCGATGGTCAGTACGCGTTGAACAAGCCTGAGCTGGGTCTTTCGAACTGGGAGAGCGGGCGCCTGTTTGCGCGCAGTGCGATTCTTTCCGGGGATGGCGTGTTTACCGTGCGTAGCCGGATGACTCAGGTTGATCTCACGGTGAAACGCTGACTAGAAACCCGGACCGCGCCGTGTAGGAGCTGCCGAAGGCTGCGATCTTTTGATCTGATCGTTCCCACGCTCCGCGTGGGAATGCCTCTAGGGACGCTCCGCGTCCAGTGACGCAGAGCGTCACGGGCTGCGTTCCCACGCGGAGCGTGGGAACGATCATCGGCCGGGGCGTCAGGCTGCGTTGGAAGTCTTAGCGCTGATCGCGCAAGTCTCAGGTTGCTCGACCAGCGGCACAAACGTGCGGCGGTCGGCCGACAGCGCGTCGATCGAGCCGGTCTCGATGTCATACACCCAGCCATGCAGATTCAGCCGCCCTTGCTCCTGCGCCAGGCGCACACTCGGATGAGTTTGAATATTTGCCAGTTGCGCAATCACGTTCTCGCGCACCATCGAGCTCAATTTCGCCGCGTCGCTGCCATGCACGCGCGCTTCGTTCATCACCTTCGCCGACTCGGCATGCTGTAGCCAGCCGCTGACGGCGGGCAGGTGATCCATGCATTTGCACTGGGCAATCGCCGTCATTGCGCCGCAATCGGAGTGGCCGCAAATCACGATATCGGTCACCCCCAGTACCGCCACCGCATACTCCACCGTCGCCGAGACCCCGCCCGGATGCGGGCTGTAGGAGGGAACGATATTGCCGGCGTTACGGATCACGAACAGTTCGCCGGGCTCTTGCTGGGTCAGCAGCTCAGGCACCACGCGACTGTCGGAACAGGTGATGAACAGCGTGCCGGGTTGCTGAGTCGTGGCCAGATGTTTGAACAGTTCGCTGCGTTGCGGGAAGGCTTCGTTCTGGAATTTCAGGAAGCCGTCGATCAGGGCTTTCATGGGCGTGTCCTCGTGGCAGAAATGAGATGGCCCGCACGCAGGATGCGGGCCGGGCGCATCAGAACGGACGCAGCGGCAGGAACTTGCCGTCGAGGGTCACCACGGCGCGGGAGCCGCCTTCCGGGTCTTCGACTTTTTTGATGTCCAGTTTGAAGTTGATCGCGCTGATGATGCCGTCACCGAACTGTTCATGAACCAGTGCTTTCAGCGTGGTGCCGTAGATCTGGATCATTTCGTAAAAACGGTAGATGGTCGGATCGGTCGGCACGCCGCTGAGGCTGCCGCGCAAAGGAATGATCTGCAGAGCGGCGACGTCATCTGCGCTGAGGTCAAGCTTGTCGCCGACCACTTGAGCAGCGTTTTCCGGCAAAGGATGCTGGCCGAGCAGGGCGGCGGTAACGTAGGCCAGGCTGAGGCCGGTGCCGTCGGCGAGATCCTGCCACGACAGATCTTTTTTCGCCTTGGCGTCGAGAACGCGGGTGGTCAGGGCCAGGCTGTTGTCGTTGTAGGCGTGGGACTGTTGCATGGTGTCACTCCTTTCAGGGGTTGGCTTGCTGTGTGTGGAAGCAATGTTGCGCCGGTCGATTCATAGCGTCCAAGACCGATATACAATGCTTCGCATAAGCCCTGCCTATAGATGGTGCCCTCATGCTGTTGCGACATTTGCGTTATTTGCTCGCCGTTGCTGATCACGGTGGCTTCACCCGCGCCGCCGAAGCGCTGCATGTGTCGCAGCCGACGTTGTCGCAGCAGATTAGGCAACTGGAAGAGACCCTCGGCGTGAGCCTGTTCGATCGCACCTCGCGCACGGTGAAGCCGACGGATGCCGGCGTGGCTTATATCGAGTGCGCGCGGCGCGTGCTGGTGGAGCTGGAGGCCGGGCAGCGCGCCTTGCACGACGTGAAGGACTTGTCCCGCGGCACGCTACGCCTGGCGATGACGCCGACGTTCATGGCGTATCTGGTCGGGCCACTGGTGCGCGACTACGGGGCACGGTTTCCCGGGATTCATCTGGAGATCTTCGAGTTGTCGATGGACGACATCGAGGCCGGGCTGGCGGATGACTCGCTGGATGTCGCGATCGCGTTTACCCCGGTGCGCAATGCCGATATCGAATGCATACCGGCGTTTACCGAGACGCTGGGGATCATGGTCGGGCCTGGGCATCCGCTCTATGACAGCCCTTCGGTGTTGACGCCGACGGAATTGGCTTCAATGGATTTCGCCTTGCTGGCGCCGGGCTTCATTACGCGGTTATTGGTGGATGAGTATTTCCGCGAGCAGGGGATTACGCCGCATGTGCGGATTGAAGTGAATTCGGTGAGTACGTTGCTGGAAGTGGTGCGGCATGCGCCGCTGGCGACCATGCTGCCCGAGGCGATTGCCAGCGAAGACCGCGCGTTGCGCCGCTTGCGGGTCGAAGGGGAGGCGCCACAGCGTGGCGCGGCGTTGTTGCGGCGCAGAAATAATTATCACAGTGCGGCGGCGTTGGCGTTTGTGGAGCTGGTGCTCGGCATGAAAAGCCCCTCACCCTAACCCTCTCCCAGAGGGAGAGGGGACTGACCGAGGTGTTTGGTCAAGTTACTCCGACCTGAACGAGCTTCGTTGACTCATAATCGCCACGGTCATTCAGGTCTACGGTTGAGCTGAGGCAACTCGGTCGGCTCCCTCTCCCTCGGGAGAGGGCTGGGGTGAGGGGCGACGGGGGCACTCACGCCGCAAAACTCAAAAGAACAACAAAGGGCCTGCTCCCAATCGGAAGCAGGCCCTTAGTTAAATAACCTACAACTCAATACAACCGATCAATCACCCGAACTTCATTCTG
This sequence comes from Pseudomonas sp. Sample_14, assembly GCF_004307515.1. Lineage (NCBI taxonomy): Bacteria > Pseudomonadati > Pseudomonadota > Gammaproteobacteria > Pseudomonadales > Pseudomonadaceae > Pseudomonas > Pseudomonas sp. Sample_14. The sequence goes on from NZ_RCOC01000065.1 coordinate 20,056, forward strand.
ATTCTGCATCGAATCCCACGCCTGTTTCAGCGTCTGCAGCACACTTCCAATGAAGTCCTTGTCGGCCGCAGCCTTCTTGCCGACATAACCGTGGCCGCGGCGGTACATCTTCAGGCGGGCCAGCAGGTTCTGGTGGTTGCGGTCGAACTCTTCCTCGCCAGCATGGGGCGACAGGCAGTCGATGTGTACTTGGCCCGACTTGCTGATCCAGAGAATATGGCTGTCGTGGCTGTCTTTCTGCGCCGCGAACATACGAGCCAGTTCTTCGATGGTGGGTTGATTGTTCAGATTCATTGTTATGCCCCTTGACCAGTCTGGTGATCTTTCAAAGTTGATTCGCTAATACAGGTAGCCCATCGGTTGGTTGATCCCTGGCACCGAAACCAGGACGTCAGCACTCGCCCGTATGAAGTACGGGGTCATGCATCTGTTGCATGTAGTCGTGTTGAATAACTGCTACGCAATAGCGTCACAACGAGGAGAAGCAGCGAAAACCGGGAGGCTCCTTGACGACAATCCAGTGTCGGCCACAAGCGTCTTGAGAATTTTCGCCAGCGCTTCTCGTCCTTGTACTGGACGTTCAGGCCAGGTCAGCTTCTTCAATCTGCCTTGTGGGCAGCGTGTATCCGGAAAAAACAACTCGGCGGTCAGACGAGTTTGCTCAAGCGTGTTACCAGTGCTCCCGATCGGGGAACGTCTTCATCATGCAAAAGCAAAACGATGCCGTCAACGGTTTTGTAGTGATTATTTTCAAGCACTACATATTGTCGGACAAAGCTGTTTTGGAATGAGAAAAGATCCGTTTCAGCAACGTAGAGAAGGGAACCTCAAGGGATTCATCGAGTCGCCGGTCGCGCCGTGCGTTTGCGTGTACCGGCGGCTTTGCTAGCCGTCGACTTACGCTTTTTCTTCCACGGCGCTGCGGCCTTGCCGGCAGGCGGCGGGCCGCTGATGGTCAGGCTGAGAACTGAGCAGCGGCTGACCTGCTTGCTCATCCACGCAGCCTGTTTGGTGACGAATTCTTCCAGAGTCATCTCGCCGCTTTGCACCATGTCCAGCGCCTGTTCCCAGATCGCCGTAGTGCCAGGATCGGCGATCGCGCGCGGCACTGCATCGATCAGGCTGAATGCCGCAGGTGTAGCCGCCAGCGCCTTGCCGTTCTTCACCAGATAACCACGATCCAGCAGCCCTTGGATGATCGATGCGCGGGTAGCTTCCGTGCCGATGCCGGTGGTGTCTTTGAGTTTCTGTTTGAGCAGCGGATCTTCGACCAGTTTGGCGACGTTCTTCATCGCCTTGATCAGATCGCCTTCGGTGTAGGGTTTTGGCGGTTGCGTCCACAGATCCCTGAGATTCACCTTCGCCACAGCGCATTCGGCGCCTTGCCTCAGAGCCGGCAAGGTTTGCGGCGCGGGGGCTTCGCGGCCCTTGGCCGGTGCCAGTGCTTCGGGCAATGCGCGCTTCCAGCCCGGCTCAATGATCTGCTTGCCCACCGCGCGCAACGCCTGCCCGTTGCAATCGAAATCGGCCTGGGTGCGATCATATTCGTGATTGGGCAGGAACTGCGCCAGGTAGCGCGCGCGAATCAGCGTGTACACCGCGCGATGCTTGCCGGTCAGACGTTCGAGGTTCTTCGCGGCGATGGTGGGAATGATGCCGTGGTGAGCGCTGACCTTGGCGTCATTCCAGGCTCGCGAGCGCCGCTGCGGTTCGAGGAAACCCTGCAACACTTCAAGGCTCGGATCGGCCTGACGCAATGCGGTGAGGATCGATGGCGCCTCACTGTGTTGGCTCAACGGCAGAAAGCCGCAATCACTGCGCGGATAGGTGATGACTTTGTAGGTTTCGTAAAGGGCCTGGGCGATGTCGAGGGTCTCCTGCGCGCCAAGGCCAAGCTTTTTCGAGCAGACTTCCTGCAAGGTGCCGAGATCGAAGGGCAGGGGCGCGACTTCGCGCATGCGCTCGGTTTTCAGCTTGATCACCCGTGCGCTGTCTGCACTGCTGATAGCCGCTGCCGCTTGCTGCGCCAACGCCTGATTCAGGCAGCGATCCTGATCATCACAAACGTCTGATGGTGCGCGCCACTGTGCGGTAAATGTCGTGCCGTTGTGCAGCAAATCCACGTCGATTGCCCAGAACGGTACGGGGACGAAGTCGGCGATGCTGCGGTCGCGGTCGACCACTAATCGCAGGGTCGGCGTCTGTACTCGTCCTACCGGCAACACGCCCTGATAACCCGATTGACGGCCCAGCAAGGTGAACAACCGGCTCATGTTCATGCCGATCAGCCAGTCCGCCCGCGAACGGCCCAGCGCCGAGTGATACAGGCTGAAGGTTTCGGCTCCCGGTTTCAGCGCGGCCAAGGCCTTGCGAATCGATGCCTCGTCCAGCGCCGACAGCCACAAGCGGCGGATCGGCCCGCGATAGCGGCAGTGCTCGACCAGTTCCCGAGCGATCATCTCGCCCTCGCGGTCGGCGTCGGTGGCGATGATCAGTTCGCTGGCCTCGCCAAGCAGACGTTTCACCGCTTTGTACTGACTGGCGGTGCGCGGCTTGACGGTCATTTTCCATTTGTCGGGAATGATCGGCAGATCAGCCAGCACCCAGCGCTTGTAGCGCGCGTCGTAGGCATCCGGCGGCGCGGTTTCGAGCAAATGGCCGATGCACCAGGTCACTGTGAGGTCCGTCCCCAACCAGCAGCCGTCGCCGCGACGCCTGGCGCCGAGCACGGCCGCAATGTCTTTGGCCTGGGAAGGTTTTTCACAGAGGTACAGCCGCATA
>NZ_RCOC01000080.1:0-22466 GCF_004307515.1 Pseudomonas sp. Sample_14
GTGCCAAGGCATACCCGCTCTCATCCACCTGCAACGCCCAACCCTGACGATCCCAATCCCCCAGCACAATCCGCTTCGCCGCCTGCTCACCAAGCTGCAACTTGTGAATTGCCGGGCGGTGGGTGTGGCCGTGGATCAGAGTCTTCACGCCGAATGCCTGCATCACTCGCGGAATCTCTTCCGGAGTGACATCGACAATGTCATTGGCTTTCATCCGCGTCTGTGCACGGCTTTCGCTGCGTAGCTTGCGCGCCAGTTTGTGGCGGCTGCTCAGCGGCAGATGGCGGAGGATGAACAGGGTAATCGGGTTGCGCAGGTAGCGGCGCAGCTTCATGTAGCCAACGTCGCGGGTGCACAGGCTGTCGCCGTGCATCAGCAGCACCGGTTCGCCGTAGAACTGCACGACACTCGGATCCTTCAGCAAGGTGCAGCCGGCCTGTTTGCAGAAGGCCTTGCCAAGCATGAAATCGCGATTGCCGTGCATCAGGAATATGGCCGTGCCGCTGTCGCTCAAATCGCGCAGGGCCTGGCAGATGGAACGCTGAAAGGGCGTCATGGCGTCGTCGCCGATCCATGCCTCGAAGAAGTCGCCGAGGATGTACAACGCACTCGCCGAGCGGGCGCGTCCGGCGAGCAAATCCAGAAACGCCCGGGTAATGTCCGGGCGCTCCTCTTCCAGATGCAAGTCTGAAATCAGCAATATCACGCTGCGATGATCTCGGCTTTCTCGATGATCACGTCGTCTGCTGGTACGTCCTGGTGGCCGGCCTTGGAAGTGGTCGACACGCCTTTGATCTTGTCGACAACGTCGGTGCCGGCGGTCACTTTACCGAATACCGCGTAGCCCCAGCCCTGGACGTTCTTGCCGCTGTGGTTGAGGAAGGTGTTGTCGGCGACGTTGATGAAGAACTGCGCCGATGCCGAATGCGGCTCCATGGTGCGGGCCATGGCGACGGTGTATTTGTCGTTGGAGAGACCGTTGTCCGCTTCGTTCTGGATGCTTGGACGCTTGTCTTTCTTCTCTTTCATGCCTGGCTCGAAACCGCCGCCCTGGATCATGAAGTTACCGATGACGCGGTGGAATACGGTGTTGGTGTAGTGACCGGCGTTGACGTACTCGATGAAGTTGGCAACGGTGATCGGCGCCTTTTCAGCGTTCAGTTCGATGACGATGTCGCCATGGTTGGTGGTCAGTTTGACTTGAGTCATGGTCATTACTCTTCAAAGGGAATTCGTGGTTCTGGGACATTGAGCCCCACAACCGGTTCAGCCTGCTTCGGCCAAGGTGCGCAGTTTAGCGTGACAGGCGCGAATTTCGAGGCGGTTTTTCATTTCCCGGCGATTAAATGCGTGCCTTTATAAGAGCTGCTCTGTCAGGCCCTTGACAGCATCGGCTATGATAGCGGCTTTGTTTTGTCTGGCCCCTCTTTGCGGCCGCGCACCTGTACGTCAAGGATCCTATGAGCAAGCCCACTGTCGACCCTACCTCGAATGCCAAGTCCGGCCCTGCCGTGCCGGTCAACTTCCTGCGGCCGATCATCCAGGCAGACCTGGACTCGGGCAAGCACACCCAGATCGTGACTCGCTTCCCGCCGGAGCCCAACGGCTACCTGCACATCGGCCACGCCAAGTCGATCTGCGTCAACTTCGGCCTGGCCCAGGAGTTCGGTGGCGTCACGCACCTGCGTTTCGACGACACCAACCCGGCCAAGGAAGACCAGGAATACATCGACGCCATCGAAAGCGACGTCAAATGGCTGGGCTTCGAATGGTCCGGTGAAGTGCGCTACGCCTCGCAGTATTTCGACCAGTTGCACGACTGGGCCGTCGAGCTGATCAAGGCCGGCAAGGCCTACGTCGACGACCTGACCCCGGAGCAGGCCAAGGAATACCGTGGCAGCCTGACCGAGCCGGGCAAGAACAGTCCGTTCCGTGACCGTTCGGTTGAGGAAAACCTCGACCTGTTCGCGCGCATGAAGGCCGGTGAATTCCCCGACGGCGCGCGCGTGCTGCGGGCGAAGATCGACATGGCCTCGCCGAACATGAACCTGCGCGACCCGATCATGTATCGCATCCGCCACGCGCATCACCACCAGACCGGCGACAAGTGGTGCATCTATCCGAACTACGACTTCACCCATGGGCAGTCGGACGCCATCGAAGGCATCACCCATTCGATCTGCACCCTCGAGTTCGAAAGCCATCGCCCGCTGTACGAATGGTTCCTGGAGAACCTGCCGGTGCCGGCGAACCCGCGCCAGTACGAGTTCAGCCGCCTGAACCTGAATTACACGATCACCAGCAAGCGCAAGCTCAAGCAACTGGTTGACGAGAAGCACGTCAACGGCTGGGACGATCCGCGGATGTCCACGCTGTCGGGCTTCCGCCGCCGTGGCTACACGCCGAAATCGATCCGCAACTTCTGCGAAATGATCGGCACCAACCGTTCCGACGGCGTGGTCGATTTCGGCATGCTCGAATTCAGCATCCGTGACGACCTCGACCACAGCGCCCCGCGCGCCATGTGCGTGCTGCGTCCGCTGAAAGTGGTCATCACCAACTACCCGGAAGGCCAGGTCGAAAACCTCGAACTGCCACGCCACCCGAAAGAAGACATGGGCTTGCGCGCGCTGCCGTTTGCCCGGGAAATCTACATCGATCGTGAAGACTTCATGGAAGAGCCGCCGAAGGGCTACAAGCGCCTGGAACCGGCCGGTGAAGTGCGTCTGCGCGGCAGCTACGTGATCCGCGCCGACGAAGCGATCAAGGACGCCGACGGCAACATCGTCGAACTGCGTTGCTCGTACGACCCGGACACCCTCGGCAAGAACCCGGAAGGGCGCAAGGTCAAAGGCGTGATCCACTGGGTGCCGGCCGCCGCCAGCGTCGAGTGCGAAGTGCGTCTGTACGATCGCCTGTTCCGTTCGCCGAACCCGGAAAAAGCCGAAGACAGCGCCAGCTTCCTCGACAACATCAACCCTGACTCGCTGCAAGTGCTGACCGGTTGTCGCGCTGAGCCATCGCTCGGCAACGCACAGCCGGAAGACCGTTTCCAGTTCGAGCGCGAAGGCTACTTCGTCGCAGACCTGAAGGACTCGAAACCCGGTCAGCCGGTATTCAACCGTACCGTGACCCTGCGTGATTCGTGGGGCCAGTGAGTGAGTCAAGGAACTAACGTGCTAACGATCTACAACACGCTCAGCAAGAGCAAAGAAGTCTTCAAGCCGCTGGATGGCAACAAGGTGCGCATGTACGTCTGCGGGATGACCGTGTACGACTACTGCCACCTCGGCCACGGCCGCAGCATGGTCGCGTTTGACCTGGTGACGCGCTGGCTGCGCTTCAGCGGTTATGACCTGACCTACGTGCGCAACATCACCGACATCGACGACAAGATCATCAATCGTGCCCGCGAGAACGGTGAGTCGTTCGAAGCGCTGACCGAGCGCATGATCGCCGCGATGCACGAAGACGAAGCGCGCCTGAACATCCAGAAGCCGGACATGGAACCGCGCGCCACCGATCATATCGCCGGCATGCACGCAATGATCCAGACCCTGATCGACAAGGGCTACGCCTATGCGCCGGGCAATGGCGACGTGTACTACCGCGTCGCCAAGTTCATGGGCTACGGCAAGCTGTCGCGCAAGAAGATCGAAGATTTGCGCATTGGCGCGCGCATCGAAGTCGACGAGTCGAAACAAGACCCGCTCGACTTCGTCCTGTGGAAAGCTGCCAAGCCGGGCGAGCCGAGCTGGGAATCGCCATGGGGCGCCGGGCGTCCGGGCTGGCACATCGAGTGCTCGGTGATGTCGACCTGCTGCCTCGGCGAGACTTTCGATATTCATGGCGGCGGCAGCGACCTGGAGTTCCCGCACCACGAAAACGAAATCGCCCAGAGCGAAGCGGCCACCGGCAAGACCTACGCCAACGCGTGGATGCATTGCGGCATGATTCGCATCAATGGCGAGAAGATGTCCAAGTCCTTGAATAACTTCTTCACCATCCGCGACGTGCTCGACAAGTACCACCCGGAAGTCGTGCGTTACCTGCTGGTATCGAGCCACTACCGCAGCGCGATCAACTATTCGGAAGATAACCTCAAGGACGCCAAGGGCGCACTGGAGCGTTTCTACCATGCGCTGAAAGGCCTGCCGAGCGTGGCGCCGGCGGGCGGCGAAGCGTTTGTCGAGCGTTTCACCACGGTGATGAACGATGACTTCGGCACCCCTGAAGCCTGCGCCGTGCTGTTCGAGATGGTCCGTGAGATCAACCGTCTGCGTGAGAGCGATCTCGATGCAGCGGCGGGGCTGGCGGCACGTCTGAAAGAACTGGCGAGCGTGCTGGGTGTGTTGCAGTTGGAAGCGGATGACTTCCTGCAGGCCGGCGCTGAAGGGCGGGTCGATGCGGCTGAAGTCGATGCACTGATTGCGGCGCGCCTGGCAGCTCGGGCGGCGAAAGACTGGGCCGAGTCGGACCGGATTCGTGATCAGCTGACGGCGATGGGTGTCGTGCTGGAAGATGGCAAGGGTGGGACTACCTGGCGTCTGGCTGACTGACTCAAAAGCCAAAAGTCAAAAGCCCCTCACCCTAGCCCTCTCCCGGAGGGAGAGGGGACTGACCGAGGTGTCTTTTGCTATACGCCGACCTGAACGATCGAGTCGATTATGGATTCGATGAAGCAAGGTCAGGTCGGCGTATCTCTCGAATATCCCCCAATCGGCTCCCTCTCCTCGGGGAGAGGGCTGGGGTGAGGGGAAGGGGTGTACTCAGTTGCCAATCTGCCGCAATCGCTTATAGAGAGTATTCCGACTAACCCCCAAACGCCGTGCCAGGTGCGAGATATTCCCTCCAGCCGCCTTCAACTCCCTGTTCAACGCCTCCACATCGTTGAGATCCAGCCCCAGCGGCGCCGCTGTTTCCACCGGCTCCATCTCCAGGTCGACAAAAAAATCATCCGGCAAATGCTCAGGCCGCACCGGTTGTTCCTCGGCCATGGCCAGCGCTACCTGCATCACGCTGCTGACCTGACGCACATTCCCCGGCCACGGATGCTTTTCAAACAGCTCCAACACCTCCGGGCTCAGCCCCGCCCATTGCGTCGGCTCGCGATGTTGCTCCCACAGCCGTTTGAACAGCGCCTGCTTGTCACTGCGCTCGCGTAACGGCGGCAGCTCCAGAGTCAGGCCGCCGATGCGGTAGTACAAATCCTCGCGGAAGCGGCCCAGTTGCACCTGTTCGCGCAATGATCGGTTGGTCGCGGAAATGATCCGCAAGTCCACCGGAAACAACTCGCTGCTGCCCACCGGCTGCACGCAGCGCTCCTGCAACACGCGCAACAAACGCGCCTGAGTTGGCAGCGGCATGTCACCGATCTCGTCGAGAAACAGCGTGCCTTTGTCGGCCTTGCGGATCAGGCCGATGCTGCCTTTCTGGTTGGCCCCGGTGAACGCGCCTTTCTCGTAACCGAACAACTCGGACTCGACCAGTTCAGCGGGGATCGCTGCGCAATTCACCGCGATGAATGCCTGTTTGCTCCGCGAGCTGGCCTGGTGCAAGGCTTTGACGAAGACTTCCTTGCCAACGCCGGTCTCACCGTGAATCAGTAATGGAATGTCCTTCTCCAGCAAGCGCTCAGCCTGGCGCACGGCTTTTTCCACGCGACTGTCGCCGAAATGCAGGGTATTGAGGCTTATCGCACTGGCTGGCGCAGGCTTGTCCTCGGCGGCAAACACCCGCGCCTGCACCGGAGCCTGTTTCGGCCGTTTCAGCAAGCACTGGAAACGGTTGCGTCCAGAGGTCTGCAAGGCAAACGGCAGACCCTCGGGCTGATTGATCAACTCCAGCAGCGACACCTTGAACAGGCTTTCAACGCTGACGCGGGACAAACGCACACCGAGCAAATTGTCGGCGCGGCGATTGGCCGACAGCACCTGTCCGCTCTCATCGAAAATCAACAACCCGGCCCACTGGCTGTCGAGGTTGTTCAACCCGGTGTTGAAGGTCAGTTGAAAATGCTGGCCATGGAACAGGTTGAGGATCAGCCGGTTCTCCACGGTCTGGCTCATCATCTTGACCATGCCCAGGGTGTGCGAGGGCGGCAGGTAGCTGTCGCTGGAGACATCGAGCACGGCGATGACCTTGCGCTCGGCGTCGAAAATCGGCGCGGCGGAGCCGGTCATGAAGCGGTTGGCCTTGAGAAAGTGTTCGTCGTGTTCGATGTGCACCGCCTGCTCACAGGCCAGTGCGGTGCCGATCGCATTGGTGCCGCTGCTGCGCTCCATCCAGCTCGCCCCGGCCTGAAAGCCCCGGGCCAGATTCGGCTCGATAAAGCGCTGTGTGCCCCACGAGGTCAGCACTTGGCCCTGATTGTCGGCGAGCATGATCAGGCAGTTGGAGTTGCTGAGGATGTTTTCGTAGTAGGGCAGGACTTCCTGATGCGTTGTCTGCACCAGCGAATGATGGCTGTCGAGCAACCGCGCAATGCCGGCGGCGGGCAATTGATCGAAGGCCGGGGCGCTTTGGTGGTCGAGGCCGAACGCGCGGCAACGTTGCCAGGAGGTCTGGACGATCGCGTCGTGGGACAGCGGCGAAGCAGGTGCGGCCATGGGGCGAGCCTCTGAGTGCAGCGATTTTATTATTGTTATGAACCCGATCTTCAAAACTCCACAAACCCCCTGTGGGAGCGAGCCTGCTCGCGAAAGCGTCGGTTCAGTCAATGGATTCATTGAATGACACACCGCTTTCGCGAGCAGGCTCGCTCCCACAGGGGATCCATTTGCATTGAGGATTGGGCAAAAGCGTGCATAGAGTGTTGTTCACTATTGTTCAATGTCAATCACCCCGACTGTTCAAAAGTGTTCAGCTGTGAACGCCGCTTGCCCCCGTAAACACTGCTTCTCAAGACAAATCAAGCACTTGCCATTTCTGGCACGAATGTCGCTCTGTTGCTCCGGTCGCTTGACTCCAAAAATAACAAAGGCCGAGCCATGTCACTCACCCTGGAGCACGTCAGCCGTACCGTCGAGGGCCAGATCTGGATCGACGATGCGTGCCTGAAATTCGAACCCGGATCCTTCAACGTTCTGCTCGGGCGTACCTTGTCCGGCAAGACCAGCCTCATGCGTCTGATGGCCGGCCTCGACAAGCCCGACAGCGGCCGCGTGCTGATGAACGGCGTCGACGTCACCCAGCGCCCGGTGCGGCTGCGCAACGTGTCGATGGTCTATCAGCAGTTCATCAATTACCCGACCATGACCGTGTTCGAGAACATCGCCTCGCCACTGCGTCAGGCCGGCATCTCGAAAGAGATCATCCACAGCAAGGTGCAGGAAACCGCACGCATGCTGCGCATCGAGAAGTTCTTGCAGCGCTATCCGCTGGAGCTCTCCGGTGGGCAGCAACAGCGCACGGCCATGGCCCGCGCGCTGGTCAAGGATGCTGAGCTGATCCTCTTCGACGAGCCGCTGGTCAACCTCGACTACAAGCTGCGCGAAGAGCTGCGTCAGGAAATGCGCGAGCTGTTCAAGGCCCGCCACACCATCGCCATCTACGCCACCACCGAACCCAACGAAGCGCTGGCCCTCGGCGGCACCACCACCATCCTGCACGAAGGCCGGGTGATCCAGAGCGGGCCGTCGACCGAGGTCTACCACCAACCGCAGTCGGTGCTCGCTGCTGAACTGTTCTCCGAGCCGCCGATAAACCTGATGCCGGGACGCATCGCCGGCAACGAAGTCAGCTTCGCCAATTTCGTCCACTTCCCGCTGAACGTCGATCTGCGCCCGGTAGGCGAGGGCGAGTTCCGCTTCGGCGTGCGCCCCAGCCATATCTCGCTGGTGCCGAGCAACGATGACGACCTCGAACTGGCCGTGACCGTCGAGGTCGCCGAAATCAGCGGTTCGGAAACCTTCCTGCATGTGCGCAACGAGCATTTCCTGCTGGTGCTGCACTTGCCCGGGGTTCACGAATACGACGTCGATGCGCCGATCCGCATCTATATCCCGACCCACAAACTGTTCGTTTTCGATGCGCAGGGCCGTCTGGTGCAAGCACCGGGCCGGCGTGTCGCGAGGGTTGCCTGATGGCCGAAATCCGTTTGCAGCACCTCGCCCACAGCTACAGCAAAACCCCCAGTGGCGCTGAGGACTACGCGATCCGCGAGATGGATCACGTCTGGGAGCAGGGCGGCGCCTACGCCTTGCTCGGCCCGTCCGGTTGCGGCAAGTCGACCTTGCTCAACATCATTTCCGGCCTGCTCAGCCCGTCCCAGGGCCATGTGTTGTTCGACGGCAAAGCGGTCAACGACCTGACCCCGGAGAAGCGCAACATCGCCCAGGTTTTCCAGTTTCCGGTGGTCTACGACACCATGACCGTGTTCGACAACCTGGCTTTCCCGCTGCGAAATCAGGGCATGGCCGAGGCGAAAGTGCACAGCAAGGTGCAGGAAATTGCCGAAGTGCTCGACCTGCAGAATCTGCTGAGCAAGAAGGCGCGCAATCTCACCGCCGACGAAAAGCAGAAAGTCTCCATGGGTCGTGGCCTGGTGCGCGACGACGTCTCGGCAATCCTCTTCGATGAGCCGCTGACGGTGATCGACCCGCACCTGAAGTGGAAGCTGCGGCGCAAGCTCAAGCAGATCCACGAGCAGTTCAACATCACCATGGTCTACGTCACCCACGACCAACTGGAAGCCTCGACCTTCGCCGACAAGATTGCGGTGATGTACGGCGGCCAGATCGTCCAGTTCGGCACGCCACGGGAATTGTTCGAGCGGCCGAGCCACACCTTTGTCGGCTATTTCATCGGCAGCCCGGGGATGAATCTGATCGAGGTGCAGCCGCAGCCCGGTGGCGTCGGTTTCGCCTCGACGCACCTGCCGTTATCCGACGCCTTGCAGCGCCATATCGAACACGGCCAGTGGAAAAATCTCAAGGTCGGCATCCGCCCCGAATTCATTCATGTGTGGGACGAGCCGTTTGACGATGCGATGCAGGCAAAAGTCGTACATGTCGAAGACCTCGGCACCTACAAGATCATGACTCTCAACCTCGACGGCGCGCCGTTGAAGGTGCGCCTGGCTGAAGACAAACCGGTGCCTCAGGGCACGGCTTACATCAGTTTTCCGGCGCAATGGCTGATGGTCTATGCCGATGAGTTTCTCCTGGAAGTCAGCGACGAGGAGGCGCAGCCATGAACAAAGTGCAGAACAACAAGGCCTGGTGGCTGGTGTTGCCGGTGTTCCTGCTGGTGGCGTTCAGTGCGGTGATCCCGATGATGACCGTGGTCAACTATTCGGTGCAGGACATCTTCGACCAGTCCAGCCGCTACTTCGTCGGTGCCGATTGGTACAAACAAGTGTTGCTTGATCCGCGTCTGCACGACTCACTGCTGCGCCAGTTCATCTATTCGGCCTGCGTGCTGCTGATCGAAATCCCGCTGGGCATCGCCGTCGCGTTGACCATGCCGACCAAGGGCCGCTGGTCCTCGGTGGTGCTGATCATTCTGGCGATACCGCTGCTGATTCCGTGGAACGTGGTCGGCACCATCTGGCAGATCTTCGGCCGCGCCGACATCGGCCTGCTCGGTTCCAGCCTCAACGCGATGGGCATCAGCTACAACTACGCGGCCAACACCATGGACGCCTGGGTGACAGTGCTGGTGATGGACGTCTGGCACTGGACTTCGCTGGTCGCGCTGCTGTGTTTCTCCGGCCTGCGGGCGATTCCCGACGTCTATTACCAGGCCGCGCGCATTGATCGCGCCTCGGCCTGGGCGGTGTTCCGCCACATTCAATTGCCCAAGTTGAAAAGCGTGTTGCTGATCGCGGTAATGCTGCGCTTCATGGACAGTTTCATGATCTACACCGAGCCGTTCGTGCTCACCGGCGGCGGGCCGGGCAATGCCACGACCTTCCTCAGTCAGACGTTGACGCAGATGGCTGTAGGGCAATTCGACCTCGGTCCGGCAGCGGCGTTTTCGCTGGTGTACTTCCTGATCATCCTGTTGGTGTCCTGGCTGTTCTATACCGCCATGACGCACTCCGACGCCAACCGCTGAGGCCCGGCCATGAGCAAGAAAAAGCTTATTCCATTGCTGGTGTACATCCTGTTCCTGCTGGTGCCGATCTACTGGCTGCTGAACATGTCGTTCAAGAGCAACACCGAAATCCTCGGCGGCCTGACGCTTTTCCCACAGGATTTCACGCTGGCGAACTACAAGGTGATCTTCACTGATCCGAGCTGGTACACCGGCTACTTGAACTCGCTGTATTACGTCAGCCTCAACACCGTGATTTCCCTGAGCGTGGCGTTACCGGCGGCTTACGCGTTTTCACGCTATCGTTTCCTCGGCGACAAGCATCTGTTCTTCTGGCTGCTGACCAATCGCATGGCGCCGCCGGCGGTGTTCTTGCTGCCGTTCTTCCAGTTGTATTCGTCGATCGGCCTTTTCGACACGCATATCGCCGTGGCTTTGGCGCACTGCCTGTTCAACGTGCCGCTGGCGGTGTGGATTCTCGAAGGTTTCATGTCCGGCGTGCCCAAGGAGATCGACGAAACGGCCTACATCGACGGCTACAGTTTCCCCAAGTTCTTCGTGAAGATTTTCATCCCGTTAATCGGCTCCGGCATCGGCGTCACGGCGTTTTTCTGCTTCATGTTTTCCTGGGTCGAACTGCTGCTGGCGCGCACGCTGACCTCGGTCAACGCCAAGCCGATTGCGGCGGTGATGACGCGCACGGTGTCGGCGTCGGGGATCGATTGGGGCGTGCTGGCAGCGGCGGGGGTGTTGACCATCCTGCCGGGCATGCTGGTGATCTGGTTTGTACGCAACCACGTGGCCAAGGGCTTTGCCCTCGGTCGAGTCTGAGGAGCTGATGATGGAATGGATGAGCTGGACGACACCGACCGCCGCGTTCTTCATCGGCATCGGTCTTATTCTGGTGGGCATGACCACCTGGGAATTGCGCGCGCCGAGCATTCTGCGGCGCGGGTTTCTGCCGATTGCCACCACCCGTGGCGATCGCTTGTTTATCGGTCTTCTCGGCAGCGCCTACCTGCATTTGCTGGTAATCGGCGTCACCGACTGGAGCATCTGGGTAGCGTCCGCGTTGTCCCTGGTGTGGCTGTTGGCTGTGATGCGTTGGGGCTAGTCGAATCGTTCGGCAACGCGGCTCCACAACTTAAACAGGAGGTCTCTATGTTCGATAAAAACAATAAGCTGCGACATAGCATTTCATTGGCAGCCATGCTGGCACTCAGCGGTCTGAGCGCATCTGCCTGGGCCGACGCCTACGAAGATGCTGCAAAAAAATGGATCGGCAGCGAGTTCAAGCCCTCGACCCTGACGGCCGAACAGCAGCTCGAAGAATTGAAGTGGTTCATCAAGGCCGCCGAGCCGTTTCGCGGCATGGACATCAAGGTGGTTTCGGAAACCCTGACCACCCACGAATACGAGTCCAAGGTGCTGGCCAAGGCCTTCAGCGAAATCACCGGGATCAAACTTACCCACGACCTGCTGCAGGAAGGCGACGTGGTCGAGAAAATGCAGACGGTGATGCAGTCGGACAAGAACATCTATGACGGCTGGGTCAACGACTCCGACCTGATCGGCACGCACTTTCGCTACGGCAAGACCGAATCGATCACCGACCTGATGGCCAACGAGGGCAAGAACTTCACTTCGCCGACCCTCGACATCAAGGACTTCATCGGCATCTCCTTCACCACCGCGCCCGACGGCAAGATCTATCAGCTGCCCGACCAGCAATTCGCCAACCTGTACTGGTTCCGTGCCGACTGGTTCGAGCGCGCCGATCTGAAAGCCAAGTTCAAGGAGAAGTACGGTTACGAGTTGGGCGTGCCAGTGAACTGGTCGGCCTATGAAGACATCGCCAAATTCTTCAGCGAAGACGTCAAGGAAATCGACGGCAAACGCGTCTACGGCCACATGGATTACGGCAAAAAAGACCCGTCGCTGGGCTGGCGTTTCACCGACGCCTGGTTCTCCATGGCCGGCGGCGGCGACAAGGGACTGCCCAACGGCTTGCCGGTGGACGAGTGGGGCATCCGCGTCGAGGACTGCCACCCGGTCGGCTCCAGCGTGACCCGTGGCGGCGACACCAACGGCCCGGCGGCGGTGTTTGCTACCACCAAATACGTCGACTGGCTGAAGAAATATGCGCCACCTGAAGCGGCCGGCATGACTTTCTCCGAGTCCGGCCCGGTGCCATCGCAGGGCAACATCGCCCAGCAGATCTTTTGGTACACCGCGTTCACCGCCGACATGACCAAACCCGGCCTGCCGGTGGTCAACGCCGACGGCACGCCGAAATGGCGCATGGCGCCGTCGCCTAAAGGCCCGTATTGGGAAGAGGGCATGAAGCTTGGCTATCAGGATGTGGGGTCGTGGACGTTCATGAAATCCACGCCTGAGAAACAGAAACTCGCGGCGTGGCTGTACGCGCAGTTCGTCACGTCGAAAACTGTTTCGCTGAAGAAAACCATCGTCGGTCTGACACCTATTCGCGAGTCGGACATCAACTCGCAGGCCATGACCGATCTGGCGCCGAAACTCGGTGGTCTGGTCGAGTTCTATCGCAGCCCGGCCCGCGTGCAATGGTCGCCGACCGGTACCAACGTGCCGGACTACCCGCGTCTCGCTCAGCTGTGGTGGAGCCATATCGCCGAAGCCGCCAGCGGCGAGAAAACACCGCAACAAGCGCTCGATGGCCTGGCCAAGGATCAGGACCGCATCATGGAACGCCTCGAACGCTCCAAGGCCCAAGCCACTTGCGCACCGAAAATGAACCCGGAACGCGATGCGCAATACTGGTTTGATCAGCCGGGCGCACCGAAACCGAAACTGGCCAACGAGAAGCCGAAGGGCGAAACCGTGAGCTATAGCGAACTGCTGAAATCCTGGGCGGATGCGCGCAAATGATGTTGGAAATGTGAGAAGCGAACGGCACCGGAAGGTGCCGTTTTTTTTTGCTGCCTGATCTGCCGCTTTCGCGAGCAGGCTCGCTCTCACAGGACCTAAGGTGTCATCGGATGTTTTGAGCAGACCTATCCATTGTGGGAGCGAGCCTGCTCGCGAAAGCGATGTGTGAAACACAATGATGTCGACTGACTTGCCACCGCCGGGTCAGACCAGAACGGCCAGATCGGTGTACTGAGCCACCAAAGGATCAGCCGTGAGCACCTTCATCGGCTCGGTCATTGCTGTGGCCACAATAATGCGGTCAAACGGATCCCGGTGATGGTGTTCAAGATCTTTCACCGCAATCGCGTGTTCTGCGCTCACTGGCAATTCGATAAACCCGCTATCAATGCAATATTGACGGATTTCTTCTATGTCGACATTCAGCTTTCCAAGTCCGACCTTGATCGCCATTTCCCAGAATGTTGCCGCGCTCACGTAGATATCGGCTGCATTTTCAATGATTTTTCTGGCTTTGGTGGTCAGTCTGGCATCATCACTTAGCGTCCAGAGCAGAATATGCGTGTCAAGCAGAAGCCTCATGCCTGCGCGCCTTCAAATGCATCCAATATTTCGTCGGAAAGAGGTGAGTCGAAATCTTGGGGCAGTACGAGTTTGCCCTTCATCGCGCCAATGCGCTGCGCGCTGGATCTCCCTATCGGAACAAGACGAGCCATCGCCCGGCCATGCTTGGCAATCGTGATGACTTGGCCAGCAGCGGCATCATCGACGAGTTTCGATAAATTGTTTTTGGCCTCAGCCAGCGGAACGATGATCATCAGCTCACCTCTGTATTCTGGATAAATATAGCCAGAATATTTCAGCGCTGCAAAGTCGCGCCAATGCTCCGTGCAGCCAAGCGTCCTATCCGTCGACCTGCGCTGATAGTGCAGTTGCGCAACATTGCATTGTCGCTGGGCAGCCAAAGCATCGACACCCTCCATCAACTCACAAAAGATATCTCGTTTCATTAACCGCCTCGATTCAATGTCCACCTTCCAGGGCACCTACCTTAGAACTGTTCTCCGGGGTTGGCTGTAGGACGAAACGGAGGTTGAGGAGAGAGCTTTCGGAGTTTGTATGAGGATGCGAGTGGGCCGGTAAAATATCGTACAAAACGCTTTCGTGCTGTATCCAGAACCCAGGCAGTACACGAGACTGCAGGAGCGATGCACCCGGATGCTATGAGCGACACACACACACCTGTGGGAGCGGGCTTGCCCGCGATGACGCTTGCACAAACGCCGGCGATATCGACTTCTGCTACAAACAAAAAACGGCACCCGAAGGTGCCGTTTCCGTTCCAGCCAGATCAGCCGAGCAATCAGCCCGCCAGACCCGCCTGCTGTACCAGCACCAGCAATGGCTGCGGGTACACGCCCAGGAAGAATGCGACCAGGGCGATGGCCAGCAGCATCACGCCGCCTGCCTTCTGTTCCCAGTGCAGCTGGGCGTCGTGGCGACGCAGGTTAGGCTCGATCAGGTACAGGGTGACCATCACGCGCAGGTAGTAGAAAACGCCGATGGCGCTGCCCAGTACCAATGCGCCGACCAGCCACCACTGACGCGTTTCGACGCCGCTGGCGATGATGTAGAACTTGCCGATGAAGCCGGCGGTCAGCGGGATGCCGGCCAGGGACAGCATCATCACGGTCAGCACGGCGGTAAGGTACGGACGGCGCCAGAACAGGCCGCGGTACTCGTACAGCGCGTCAGCGTCGCGGCCGTTGTACGGCGACGACATCAGGGTGATCACGCCGAACGCGCCGAGGCTGGTGATGACATAAGTCACCAGATAGACGCCGATGGCTTCCACCGCCAGACCCTTGCTCGCCACCAGCGCGATCAGCAGATAGCCGAAGTGCGCAATCGACGAGTAACCGAGCAGACGCTTGAGGTTGCTCTGGGTCAGGGCCAGCAGGTTACCGAACAGGATCGAGGCGACCGCGATCACGCTCAGCACGTCGCTCAGCACACCACTGCTGGCGGCAGGGGAGAGCTGGAACAGACGCACCATCACCGCAAACACTGCGACCTTCGAAGCGGTAGCGAGGAACGCCGCCACCGGTGCCGGAGCACCTTCGTAAACGTCCGGCGTCCACAGGTGAAACGGTACCAGCGACAGCTTGAACGCCAGACCGATCAGCATCATGCCCAGGCCCAGTTGCGCCAGCGGGCTTGGCAGGCCGGTCGCGGCCAGGGCCTGACCGATACCGACGAAGCTCAGCGAACCGGCGTCGGCGTAGAGCAGCGCCATACCGAACAGCAGGAACGCAGAACCGGCGGCCGACAGCACCATGTACTTGATGCCGGCTTCCAGCGAACGCTTGTTGAAGAAGGCGTAAGCCACCAGACCGTAGACCGGTACCGACAACAGTTCCAGGCCAATGAACAAACCGGCCAGGTGCTGCGCACTGACCAGAACCAGACCACCGGCGGCGGCCATCAGGATCAGCAGGTACAGTTCTTCGCGGTTGCCCGGGTAGCCCGAACCGCCATCACCCAGATAAGCGTGGGCGAGGGTGACGCAGGCGAGGGTGGCGACCAGGATCATCGCCATGTACAGGCAGGCGAAGGCATCGATTTGCAGCAATGGGGTCACGGCCAGAGGCGCGACTTTCAACGCAGGCAGGATCGACAGCAGGGCCAGGTTCAGACCCGCCACCGAAATCAGGAAGGTCTGCGAGTGGTTGCGGCGCCAGGCGATTGCCAGCATCACCACGATAATGGTGAGGCTGGTGATCAACAGTGGCGCAAGCGCAATAAAGTGTTGAATCGTGAATTCCATAGCGCTCTTACCGGGCCGAAGCGAGTTGAGAGAAGGCGGTGCCGAGCCACTGCTGCACGCCATGCATGGTGGCGGCAGAGGTGTCGAGGAACGGTTGCGGGTAGACGCCGAGGTAAATCAGCAATACCGCCAGACCGAGCACCATGATCAGTTCGCGCGCATCCATGCCGTGCAGCACCGCGTCGGATTTCGACGGGCCGAAGTAGGCACGGTGGATCATGATCAGCGAGTAGACCGAACCGAACACCAGACCGGACGTGGCAATCGCCGTGACCCATGGAGCGCTGGCGAAGGAGCCGATCAGGATCAGGAATTCGCCGACAAAGTTACCGGTGCCCGGCAAGCCCAGCGACGCCGCAGCGAAGAACAGGCTGATCGCCGGCAGGTAAGCGATACGCGACCACAGACCGCCCATCTCACGCATGTCACGAGTGTGCAGACGCTCGTACAACTGACCGCTGAGGATAAACAGCGCCGCTGCCGACAGACCGTGCGCCAGCATCTGGATCACTGCACCTTGCAGCGCCAGTTGGCTGCCGGAGTAGATGCCGATCAACACGAAGCCCATGTGGGAAACGGAAGAGAAGGCAATCAGACGCTTGATGTCGGTTTGTGCGAACGCGAGGAACGCGCCGTAGAAGATCCCGATCAGACCGAGGCTCATGGCGATCGGCGCGAACTCCGCCGAAGCGTTCGGGAACAGCGGCAGGGCGAAACGCAGCAGACCGTAGGCCGCAGTTTTCAGCAGGATACCGGCGAGGTCGACGGAACCGGCAGTCGGTGCCTGGGCGTGAGCGTCAGGCAGCCAGGAGTGGAACGGTACGACGGGCAGCTTGACCGCGAAGGCGATGAAGAAGCCGAGCATCAGAATGTACTCGGTGGTCATCGACATCTTGGTTTTCAACAGGTCGGCGTAGTTGAAGGTGATCACGCCGGTGTTGTTGAAGTTGACCAGCACCAGACCGAGGATCGCCACCAGCATGATCAGGCCGGACGCCTGAGTGAAGATGAAGAACTTGGTCGCCGCGTAGATCCGGGTTTTCTTGCCGTCCGAAGAACTGTGACCCCAGAGCGCGATGAGGAAGTACATCGGCACCAGCATCATTTCCCAGAAGAAGAAGAACATGAACAGGTCGAGGGCGAGGAACACGCCGACCACACCGCCCAGGATCCACATCAGGTTGAGGTGGAAGAAGCCAACGTGACGTTGAATCTCTTTCCACGAGCAGAGTACCGAGAGGATACCCAGCAGGCCGGTCAGCAGGATCATCAACAGCGACAGGCCGTCGAGGGCCAGGTGCACGTTAATGCCGAAACGCTGGATCCAGACATGCTTGAACTCAAGCGCCCAGGTCGGATCGGCGCCCGGCGCCGGTGCGAATGAATAGTCACCGTGGGCCCACAGCCAGAGGCCGAGCGCGAGTTCCAGGGTCATGGTCAACAGCGCAATCCAGCGCGGGAGGGTAGCGCCGAAGCGCTCACCCATCCAGCACAGCAGGCCGCCGATGAAGGGGATCAGGATTAGCCAAGGCAGAATCATGACGGGCTCGTTTCCTTTCGCAAATTCGCAAGGTTCATATCAGACCGCTACCAGCACGATGGCGCCGATCACCAGCACGGCACCAGCAGCCATCGAGGCGGCGTACCAACGCAGTTGACCGGTCTCGGTGCGGCTCAGGGCAGTGTGACCACCCTTGGCCATACGCGGGATCAGACCGATGGTCTGGTCGAGCGGGTCTTTGCGCAGTACATGGCTGATCGCAAGGTACGGCTTGACGAACAGTTTGTCGTAGATCCAGTCGAAGCCCCAGGCAGCGAACCACCAGGCCGAAAGGAAACGGCCGATGCCGCTGTTGGCGATCGCCGTGACGAAGCGACGCTTGCCAAGGAACAGCAGCGCTGCCAGCAGGATACCGGCCAGGGCGATGGCGCCCGAGGCGATTTCCAGACTGTGCTTGGCTTCGCCACCGGCATGGCCAACGCTTTGCGGCAGTACGCCGTGCAGCGGTGGCACGATCATCGCGCCGACGAAAGTCGACAGCACGATCAGCACCGACAATGGCAGCCAGTGAGCAATGCCGTGGCCGGCGTGGGCTTCGGTCTTGGCTTCACCGTGGAACGCGATGAAGATCAGGCGGAAGGTGTACAGCGAAGTCATGAACGCACCGACCAGACCTGCGTAAAGCAGACCCTGATTACCGCTGGCGAACGCTTCCCAGAGGATTTCGTCCTTGGAGTAGAAGCCTGCGGTAACCAGTGGCAGAGCGGCCAGCGCGGCACCACCGACGATGAAGCTGGCGTAGGCCAGTGGCAGTTTCTTCCACAGACCGCCCATCTTGAAGATGTTCTGCTCGTGGTGGCAGGCAACGATCACCGCACCGGACGCAAGGAACAGCAGGGCCTTGAAGAAGGCGTGGGTCATCAGGTGGAAGATCGCGCCTTCCCAGGCACCAACGCCCAGCGCCAGGAACATGTAGCCGATCTGGCTCATGGTCGAGTAGGCGAGGATACGTTTGATGTCGGTCTGCACCAGCGCGGCGAAACCGGCCAGTACCAGGGTCACGCCACCGACGATGCCGACGAGGTGCAGGATGTCCGGCGCCAGCGCAAACAGACCGTGGGTACGGGCGATCAGGTAGACACCGGCGGTGACCATGGTCGCGGCGTGGATCAGTGCCGAAACCGGGGTTGGGCCGGCCATCGCATCCGCGAGCCAGGTTTGCAGTGGCAGCTGCGCCGATTTACCGACAGCACCACCGAGCAGCATCAGGGTTGCCAGAACGATCCAGAAGTCGCCGACCTTGAAGTGCTCCGGCGCACGTACCAGCAGTTCCTGGACGTTCAGCGTGCCCAGTTGCTGGAACAGGATGAACAGGCCGATGGCCATGAACACGTCGCCGATGCGGGTGACGATGAACGCTTTGAGTGCGGCGTTACCGTTGTTGCGGTTGCTGTAGTAGAAACCGATCAACAGGTACGAGCACAGGCCCACGCCTTCCCAACCGAAGTAGATGAACAGCAGGTTATCGCCGAGGATCAGGAACAGCATGCTGGCGATGAACAGGTTGGTGTACGAGAAGAAGCGCGAGTAACCGTCTTCGCCACGCATGTACCAGGACGCGAACAGGTGGATCAGGAAGCCGACGCCGACGACCACACCGAGCATGGTCACCGACAGGCCATCCAGGTACAGCGCGAAGTTCGGCTGGAAACCTTCCACCGACATCCAGCGCCACAGCACCTGGGTGTACACGCCACCCTCCGGCGGTGCGACGTTGAATTGCCAGATCACGTAAGCGGTGACGATAGCCGACAGGCCGATCGAACCGACACCGATCAGCGCCGAGAGGTTTTCCGAGAAGCGGCCGCGCGAGAACGACAGCAACAGGAACCCGATCAGAGGGAATACGAAAGTCAGAAAGAGTAGGTTCATCCGCGCATCTCACTGGCAGCGTCGATATCGAGCGTGTGGAAGCGGCGATACAGTTGCAGCAGGATCGCCAGGCCAATACTGGCCTCGGCTGCGGCAAGGCTGATCACCAGGATGAACATGATCTGTCCATCCGGCTGCGCCCAGCGGGCGCCCGCGACGATGAAGGCCAGGGCAGAGGCGTTCATCATCACTTCCAGACTCATCAACACGAACAAAATGTTGCGGCGGACCATCAGGCCGACCAGACCAAGGCAGAACAGGATGCCGGCGACGGCCAGTCCATGTTCGAGAGGGATAGCAGGCATGTCTTACTCCTTCGCCTCGTTACGGCCCAAATGGAACGCCGTGACGGCTGCAGCGAGCAGCAGCATCGAGGCGAGTTCGACCACCAGCAGGTACGGGCCGAACAGGCTGATGCCCACGGCTTTCGCGTCTACGGTGGTGTGGCCGATGGCCTGGCCGCTCTGGTGAGCGAACAGCACATACAGCAGTTCGGCCAGCAGCAGCGCGGCAAGAATCACCGGTCCTGCCCAGATGCCGGGCTTGAGCCAGGTGCGTTCCTGCTGCACCGAGGCCGGGCCGAGGTTGAGCATCATCACCACGAACACGAACAGCACCATGATGGCACCGGCGTAGGCGATCACTTCCAGCACACCGGCGAACGGCGCGCCAAGGGCGAAGAAGGTCATGGCCACGGCGATCAACGAGATGATCAGGTAGAGCAGGGCGTGCACAGGGTTGGTGTTGGTGACCACACGCAGCGTGGACACCACAGCAATACCCGATGCGAAATAGAAAGCGAATTCCATCGTTCTTCCTTAAGGCAGCAAGCTCTTCACGTTGATCGGTTCGGCTTCGTTCTGCGCAGCGCCTTTCGGCTTGCCAGCGATTGCCATACCTGCAACACGATAGAAGTTGTAATCAGGGTTTTTGCCGGGGCCGGAGATCAAAAGATCTTCTTTCTCGTACACCAGGTCCTGACGTTTGAACTCGGCCATCTCGAAATCCGGGGTCAGCTGGATCGCGGTGGTCGGGCAGGCTTCCTCGCAGAGACCGCAGAAAATGCAGCGCGAGAAGTTGATCCGGAAGAAGTCCGGGTACCAGCGACCGTCTTCGGTTTCAGCTTTCTGCAGCGAGATGCAACCCACCGGGCAGGCCACGGCGCACAGGTTGCAGGCTACGCAGCGTTCTTCGCCATCGGGGTCGCGGGTCAGGACGATGCGGCCACGGTAACGCGGCGGCAGGTAGACCTGCTCCTCGGGGTATTGCAGGGTGTCGCGCTTGCGAAAGCCATGGCCGAAGACCATGACCAGGCTGCGCAACTGGGTACCGGTACCCTTAACGATGTCGCCAATATATTTGAACATGGGTCAAATCCTCACTGAACCGCAACCGCAGGCGTGTTCATCAACACAACCGCAGCGGTCACCAGCAAATTGATCAGGGTCAGTGGCAGGCAGAATTTCCAGCTGAAATCCATCACCTGGTCATAACGCGGACGCGGGATGGAAGCGCGCAGCAGGATGAACAGCATGATGAAGAACGCGGTCTTCAGTGCGAACCAGACGAAGGACAGTTGCGGCAGGATGCCGAACGGACCGTGCCAGCCACCGAAGAACAGGGTGACCAGCAGCGCCGAGATCAGGATGATGCCGATGTATTCACCGACGAAGAACATGCCCCATTTCATACCGGCGTATTCAATGTGGTAACCGTCGGCCAGTTCCTGTTCCGCTTCCGGCTGGTCGAACGGGTGACGGTGAGTCACGGCGACGCCAGCGATGAAGAAGGTACAGAAACCGAAGAACTGCGGAATGATGAACCACAGGTTCTGCGCCTGGTACTCGACGATGTCGCGCATGTTGAACGAGCCGACCTGGACCACGATGCCCATCAGGGCCAGGCCCATGAACACTTCGTAGGACACGGTCTGCGCCGAGGCACGCAAGCTGCCGAGCAGGGCGAACTTGTTGTTGCTCGACCAGCCGGCGAACAGCACCGCGTAGACCGACAGACCGGCCATGGCGAAGAAGAACAGCAGGCCGATGTTCAGATCCGCCACGCCCCAGGTCGGGGTGATCGGGATGATCGCGAAGGCGATCAGCAGGGCGGACATTGCCACCACCGGCGCCAGGGTGAAAATCACCTTGTCGGCAAACGGCGGCGTCCAGTCTTCCTTGAAGAACATCTTCAGCATGTCGGCGGCGATCTGGAACATGCCGAACGGGCCAACACGGTTCGGACCGTAACGGTCCTGCCACCAGCCCAGCAGGCGACGTTCGACAAAGCTGAGCAAGGCGCCTGCGACCACCACGGCCAGCAGGATCACGATGGCTTTGATGACCGTCAGGATCACATCGATCACTTCAGGGGTGAACCAGGTCATTGCGCTGCCTCCTGCAGACCGTCGACGGACACGCCGGCGAATGCCGGTGGAATGCCGGCGATGCCCGCAGGCAATGCCACCAGACCGGCGCCCAGTTCTTCATTGATGCGCAGCGGCAGACGCAATGTCTGACCGGCCACGTTCAGGCTCAGCAGGGCACCGTCGTTGACGCCGAGGCGATCCGCTTCGGATTTCGCCAGCGCGACGTAAGGTGCCGGAATGCGTTCCTGTACCGGGGCGGCTTTCGAAGAGTTTTCTTCGCTGCCGAACAGGTGGAAGAACGGCACGGCTTGCCAGGTACCCGGCGCCGGGTTGAACGCACGCGGCGCAGCGGCGAACCAGTTCAGCGAATCACCGGTGCTTTCGATCAGGCGTGTGCCCGGGTCGCCAGCACGCAGATGACCACCGACTTCGTCCTGGAACTTGTTCCACGCTTGTGGCGAGTTCCAGCCCGGCGACCATGCGAATGGCACCTGCTGACGCGGTTCGGCGGAGCCCGAGTAACCTTCCATGGAGAAGGCGAACGCGGTGTCCTGGTCTTGCGGAGTGCGTGGTTCGTGAACGCTGATGTCGGCGCGCATGGCGGTGCGACCGGAATAACGCAGCGGCTCACGGGCCAGTTTCAGACCCTTGATGCGGAAAGCCGCCGACGGTGCAGCATCGACGATGCGCGCCAGTTGCGCGGTGCTCGAGGCAACGGCAGCGGTGACGTGGTCGAGTTGCGTCCAGTCGATCGGCTGGTTCAGCAGGGTCGCGCGCAGGGCGTGCAGCCAGCGCCAGCCTTCGTGCACCAGAATGCTCGCATCCAGGTATTGCGGATCGAAAACCTGGAAGAAACGCTGGGCGCGGCCTTCCTGGCTGACCAGCGTACCGTCGCC
>NZ_RCOC01000002.1:0-22236 GCF_004307515.1 Pseudomonas sp. Sample_14
GTCGGTGAATCCCTCCAATATCCCCCGATCAGTCCCCTCTCCCTTTGGGAGAGGGTTAGGGTGAGGGCAATCCACAGGCTGCCCACACTAGCCAGAGCGCCAAGGTCAGAGCATTTCGAGCGCCATGATACGTGCTCGAATAAACCGCCGCTCCGGCTCCTGCCGCGTCAACTCCAGCGCCCGCTGATACGCGGCCCGCGCCTGCTCCACCCGGCCCAACTGCCGGCAAAACTCCGCCCGCGCCGAATGCGCCAAGTGGTAATCCTGCAACTCGCCCCGAGTCAAAATCCCTTCAACCAACAACAACCCGGCCAACGTCCCATCCCGTTTGGCCACCGCCACCGCGCGGTTCAGCTCGATCACCGGCGACGGCACCGCGCGCAGCAATACGTCGTACAGACCGACAATCTGCTGCCAGTCCGTTTCCGCCGCCGACGGCGCTTCCGCATGCACCGCTGCAATCGCCGCTTGCAGGCAATACGGCCCGAAGCGCCGCGTGCTCAGCGCGCGCTCGACCAGCGCGCACCCTTCGGCCATCAACCCGGCATCCCACAACGAGCGATCCTGATCGTCGAGCAATACCAGTTCACCGCTCGGCGAGGTTCGTGCCGGTCGACGTGATTCGTGCAGCAGCATCAGCGCCAGCAGACCCATGACTTCCGGCTCAGGCAGCAACTCCATCAACAAGCGCCCCAGCCGAATCGCTTCGCGCGTCAGATCCTCGCGGGTCAGCTCGGCACCGACCGAGGCCGAATAGCCTTCGTTGAACACCAGATAAATCACACGCAATACGCTGTCGAGGCGCTCGGGCAATTCGTTCAGCGTGGGCACTTGATAAGGGATTTTCGCGTCGCGGATCTTGGCCTTGGCGCGGACGATGCGCTGGGCGATCGCCGC
The DNA here is from genome assembly GCF_004307515.1 of Pseudomonas sp. Sample_14. Lineage (NCBI taxonomy): Bacteria > Pseudomonadati > Pseudomonadota > Gammaproteobacteria > Pseudomonadales > Pseudomonadaceae > Pseudomonas > Pseudomonas sp. Sample_14. The sequence continues at coordinate 898 of NZ_RCOC01000002.1, forward strand.
CGGCGCCGAGAGAAAAGCGCGGGCGATTTCCTCGGTGGTGAGGTCGCAGACTTCGCGCAAGGTCAGCGGTACTTGCGCATCCGCCGCCAGGGCCGGGTGGCAGCAGGTGAAGATCAGCCGCAAGCGATCGTCTTCCACGTCTTCGCCACTCCAGTCAGCCTGTTCCAGCTCATCGAGTTGCGCCATCAGCAACGGTTGCGACGCCTTGAACCGCGCGCGCCGGCGCAGCACATCGATGGCTTTGAAACGTCCGGTGGAGACCAGCCAGGTGCGCGGGTTGTCCGGCACGCCATCGCGCTGCCAGCGTTCGACCGCGACGAAGAACGCCTCGTGCAAGGCTTCTTCGGCGAGGTCGAAATCACCGAGCAGGCGGATCAGCGTGGCCAGAATCCGCCGCGAATCCTCGCGGTAGACCTGCTCGACCCGCGCCCTGACGTTAGACATTCAACTGCCGCACCGGGCGCACTTCAACGCTGCCAACCCGGGCTGCCGGAATATTGCCGGCCACCTGAATCGCTTCGTTGAGATCCTTGGCATCGATCAGGTAAAAACCGGCCAGTTGCTCCTTGGTTTCAGCGAAAGGCCCGTCGGTGATCGACAACTTGCCATTACGCATCCGTACGGTGGTGGCGGTTTCTACCGACTCCAGCGCTTCGGCGGCGATCATCCGCCCGCTGCCCTGAATCGACTCGGCGTAGGCCCAGCATTCGGCGTCTTCCGGGCTGTCCGGCGAGGTGTGCAGCAAGCGTTCATCGCTGTAGACCAGGCATAGGTATTTCATGGCGATCTCCTGATTCGAACGGATCAACTATGGCTGAAGATCAGGGGGTTACATCGAACAGCGTCGCGCCGCTCATCGGATCGAACGGTGCCGACCAGTGCTCATGGGCAATCTTCCACGCCCCGCCGACCTGCCGATAACAGGCGGTCACACGCATCCAGCAACTCTGGGTTTCGCCCTTGTCGTTGGTGCCGCCGCAATTGGCCACCCAATGGGCGAAGGCAATGTTGTCGGCGCTTTCGATGGCGATTTCGTGGAACTCGAAGATGTGCGGACCGGGGCACATTTCCATGCACTCGACCCAGTGCGCGCGGTACGCCGCTTTGCCTTTGAATTGCAGGGCCTTGATCGCATCGAACGAGACGATGTCGTCGGCGTACAGGGCCATGACTTTTTCGACGTCCTTGGCCATTACTGCTTCGCGGTAGGTGTTGATAAGGGTCTGGATTTCGCTTTGTGCGCTCATGGTGTTCTCCGTGGTTTTTGTTGTGAAGACGTCCTTAGTCGTTTGCCCTTTGCGTAGATCGACAGGGCAAACAAAAAAATTTCGCCGACAACAATGTCGCTAGAATCCGAGCTTCAATCCTTGTAGGAAAAAGGAAATTCCCGTGTCAGCCCAACTCGTGCCTTACGACAGCCTCAGCCCTTTGCAGCGTGAGCAAGTCGAGTCGATTGAAATTCACCCCGAGCAGATCAAATTCTCCGGCGACATCCACGGTGCCCTGCATACCCTGCTGTCGAAACCCGGCCCCGGCGTGAAAGGTTTTGCCCTGTTGGCGGGCGAAGTACCGGTGGCGTTTCTGCTGCTCAAGCGCCCGCCGGTATTGCCCGACTGGGCCAACGAACACAGCGCCACGTTGCATGCTCTGCAGGTCGATCGGCGCGCGCAGGGCAAGGGTTACGGCAAGGCTTGCCTGCAAGCGCTGCCCGCTGTTGCCCGTGAAGCGTGGCCGGAGATCAAGGGGCTGGAATTGTCGGTGGACGCTGATAACGAGGCGGCGATTGCGCTGTATGCCAGGCATGGCTATGTCGACAGCGGCGAAGCGTACAAGGGCCGGATTGGGTACGAGCGGCGGATGGGGCTGTTTTTTTAAATCGTAGAGGGATAAACGATGATCGATTCGATAGAAGCATTGGAAGCCATTTACGGCCGGCCCCACGAACGCGCCGTGCGCAAGCAGATCGGCTTTCTCAACGAGGATTATCAGGCGATGGTGCGCCTGTCGCCGCTAGTGATCGTCAGCTCGGTGGGGACCGATGGCCTCGATAACTCGCCGCGCGGTGATGCGCCGGGGTTTGTTCGGATCATTGATCAAAACACGTTGGCCCTGCCGGATCGCCCGGGCAACAACCGCATCGATACCTTGCGCAATGTGCTGCACGATTCGCGGGTGTCGCTGCTGTTCATCATTCCCGGGATCGGCGAAACATTGCGGGTCAATGGCACGGCCCTGATCAGCGATGAACCGGCGTTGCTGGAGAGTTTCGCGGTGAATGGCAAACCGGCGAAAACTGTCTTGCTGGTGACGGTGGACGCGGCGTTTTTTCACTGCTCGAAAGCCTTTGTCCGCTCGGATGCGTGGAATCCCGAAACGCACCTGCCGCGCTCGGCCTTGCCATCTGCTGGCGCATTTCACAAGCGCCTGAATGACGGCCAGTTCGACGCCGACACCTACGATCGGGAAGCGCCGAAACGGGTGCGTGAAAGCCTTTACTAACCGCGCAACTACAGACACCTCAAAACCCTGTGGGAGCGAGCCTGCTCGCGAAGGCGTCGTGTCAGTCGACACTTGCTTCGCTGAAATACCGCTTTCGCGAGCAGGCTCGCTCCCACAGTTTTGATTGAAGTTCAGAGGGTCAGGATCATCTCGTGCCACGCCATGCCGCCGTGGTCGGATTCGGACGGTTTGATGTAGGCAAAACCGAAACCTGTGTATAGCGCGATGTGCTGTTCCTTGCACATCAGATGAATCGTCGCTTTGTCCATGGCGCGCATGCGCTCGATGAATTCGCCGAGCAGGCGCTTGGCCAGGCCCTGCCCTTGGTAATCCGGGTGCACCACCACCGACATGATCACCACGTTCGGGCCTTTCGGGTCGTGGCCGATCAGTTCCTTGAACGCCTCGTCGGACATCTGCACGTCGAACGCCGCGCCGGAATTGATGAAACCAGCGACCACGCCGTCCACCTCGGCGACGATGAAGCCGTCCGGCCAGGTGGCGATGCGCGTGGCGATCTTTTCGCGGGTGGCGGCTTCGTCGCCTTCATAGGCGACGGTTTCGATGGCGTAGCAGCGGTCGAGGTCGGCGGCGCTGACGTTGCGGATCACGGTGTTCATGGCAGCTCAAAAATCTGTGGAAACAAGGCCCGCCAGCATAAAGCACAACCACCGGGGCGGACATGCTCCGCCTCGATTAGTACGCCGCTCAGGCCTTGATCGGCAGCCAGATTTCCAGGGTGCCGGTATTGAGTTTCGGGTTGTAATCCTCGCTGTAGCGCTCGAATTCCGGGGCGTCCGCCGCTTCGTGGCCGGACTGCGGCAGCCAAGTGTTCCAGATGTACTGGAAGGTGTCAGGGAGTTGCGCCAGTGACCCCTTGTGCTCAAACACCGCATATTTCTGCGGCTGGATTTCAACCCAGCGGTACTTTTCCGGCAGGTCGTCGAGCTTGTCGATCTGCACCCCGGCGATGTATTCGAAACCGCCCTCGCCATCCGCATTGCAGCAAACGCCGTAGGTTATTTCGTTGACTTGCGCGGGGATTTTTCCCAAGTGCGGGATCAGTTTTTCCCACAACGCGGGAATGTCTTCGGTGGTTTGCTGAGTGAATCGCCCACCGAAACCTGCAATCAGCAAGAACTGCCCGTGTTCGAAGCGAGGCTCGGTTATCTCGACGCGTTGTTGTTCATCCATGACGCGACTCCTCAGAACGGAAAAGTGGATTCGGCTGGGAGTATAGAAAGCCCGACCCGTTTCGCACGTTTACAGCGAGTGCAACTGCTCGACGGCGCCCGAGCCGACAAACTCGTTGTAGCCAGAAACGATCACGTACACCGCGAAATAACAGAAGATCGCCGCCGATGCCAGATAGGAGTAGCGCAGAAGCTTGTCGCCCAGCAGCTTGCCGCCGTGGCTTGCGGCGAAGCACAGACCGGCCGACCAGAGCAGCCCGGCGCAGAGAAAGCCGCCCAAAAACAGCGCCGAACTCAACGGACCACCGCCACCGGATCGGGCGATCAACGTACCGCCGACCGCAGCAAACCAGAGAATCGCACTGGGCGATGACATGGCGAGGAAGATGCCGCGAAAGAATTCCTTGCGATGGGAGTTCTGCCCCACTTCCGCGGTTTCCGCCAGCAGCGCTTCGTGGTGAATCGCCGAGTAAATCATCTTCGCCGCGAAGTAGATCAGCAGCGCCGAACCGCCAATCCATAGCACCCAGCGCACGGTTTCGTATTGCAGCAGAACGGTCATGCCGGCCAAGGCCAGCACCGCATATATCAGGTCGCCGACGCAGGTGCCCAGGCCCAGGGCGAAGCCCTGAAAGTAGCCGCGCTGCATGGCCAGGGTGATCATCGCGATGTTGGCTACGCCGATATCCAGGCACAGCGAAAGGCTCAGCAAGAAGCCGCTGGTGAATTCCATTGACCGATTTTCCTTGAAAAAAATGTTTACAACCGCGCTGGACAGTATGCCATCACTGCCCTTATCTTCCGCCACAGGTCACCGCAGTGACCAGCGTCGCTCGGACGGTTCCGGGCGCTTACGTTATCCGAGGCAACAATGGCCGAACAAGGTTCGCCGCGCCGCTTTGCGCGCATAGATCGACTCCCCCCTTACGTGTTCAACATCACCGCCGAGCTGAAGATGGCCGCTCGCCGCCGTGGTGAAGACATCATCGACCTGAGCATGGGCAATCCCGACGGCGCCACGCCGCCGCACATTGTCGAAAAACTGGTGCAGGTCGCCCAGCGTGAAGACACCCACGGTTACTCGACGTCCAAAGGCATACCGCGCCTGCGCCGGGCGATTTCCAACTGGTACAAGCAGCGCTACGAAGTCGATATCGACCCGGAAAGCGAAGCCATCGTCACCATCGGTTCCAAGGAAGGCCTGGCGCATTTGATGCTGGCGACCCTGGACCAGGGCGACACCGTGCTGGTGCCGAACCCAAGTTATCCGATTCACATTTACGGCGCAGTGATTGCCGGCGCTCAGGTGCGTTCGGTGCCGTTGGTGCCGGGGGTGGATTTCTTCGATGAGCTGGAGCGCGCCATTCGCGGTTCGATTCCCAAGCCGAAAATGATGATCCTCGGCTTCCCGTCGAACCCGACCGCGCAGTGCGTGGAGCTGGACTTCTTCGAGCGGGTGATCGCCCTCGCCAAGCAATACGACGTGTTGGTCATCCACGACCTGGCGTACGCCGACATCGTCTACGACGGCTGGAAAGCCCCGTCGATCATGCAGGTGCCCGGGGCCAAGGACATTGCGGTGGAGTTTTTCACCCTGTCCAAGAGCTACAACATGGCCGGCTGGCGCATCGGTTTCATGGTCGGCAACCCGGAACTGGTCAGCGCCCTAGCGCGGATCAAGAGCTACCACGACTACGGCACGTTCACCCCGCTGCAAGTGGCGGCGATTGCCGCGCTGGAAGGCGATCAACAGTGCGTGCGCGACATCGCCGAGCAGTATCGTCAGCGTCGCAACGTGCTGGTCAAGGGCCTGCATGAATTGGGCTGGATGGTCGAGAATCCAAAGGCGTCGATGTACGTCTGGGCGAAGATTCCCGAGGCGTATGCGCATCTGGGTTCGCTGGAGTTCGCCAAGAAACTGCTGGCCGAGGCCAAGGTCTGCGTCTCGCCGGGCGTGGGTTTTGGCGAGTACGGCGATGATCACGTGCGCTTCGCGTTGATCGAAAACCAGGACCGCATCCGCCAGGCAGTGCGCGGGATTCGCGGGATGTTCCGCGCGGATGGCTTGGTTACCAAATAACTGACACGCCTCTGATCGTTCCCACGCTCTGCGTGGGAATGCCTCAATGGACGCTCTGCGTCCGCTTTGGGACGCGGAGCGTCCCGGGCTACATTCCCACGCGGAGCGTGGGAACGATCAAGCAGGAAGTCCACGCCCACAAAAAAACCGCATCACTGCGGTTTTTTTGTGCCTGCAAACTGCCGCTTAAACGAACAGCGACAGCAGCAGGATAAAGCCCAGGCCGACCACCGAGAGGATGGTTTCCATCGCGGTCCAGGTCTTGAAGGTTTCGGCCACGGTCATGTTGAAGTACTGCTTGACCAGCCAGAAACCGGCGTCGTTGACGTGGGACAGGATCAGCGAACCGGCGCCGGTGGCCAGCACCAGCAGCTCACGGTTGACGCCCGGAATCATGCCGACAACCGGCACCACAATGCCAGCGCCAGTGATGGTCGCCACGGTCGCCGAACCGGTGGCGATACGGATCACCGCCGCCACCAGCCAGGCCAGCAGGATCGGCGAGATCTGCGCGCTGACCGCCATGTGGCCGATCACGTCACCCACGCCGCTGGTCACCAGCATCTGCTTGAAGCCACCGCCGGCACCGATGATCAGAATGATCGCAGCGGTAGGCGCCAGGCTTGCGTCGAGCCATTTGAGCATCTGGTTGGAACCGATGCCCTGCTTGTAGCCGAAGGTGTACAGCGACAACAGCAACGCCAGCAGCAGTGCGGAGATCGGGTGGCCGATCATGTCCATCCAGATGCGGAAGAAGTTGCCGTCCGGCAGCGCCACGTCAGCGAAGGTTTTCAGCAGCATCAGGAACACCGGCAGCAGCACGGTGACCAGAGTAATGCTGAAGCTTGGCAGGTTGGCCGAATCGTTTTCACGGGCCAGTTGATCGACCAGCTCCTGATTCGGGTGACCCGGGATGTGCTTGGCGATGAAAGTACCGAAGATCGGACCGGCAATGATAGCGGTCGGCAGTGCGACGATCAGACCGTAGAGAATGGTCTTGCCGATGTCAGCGCCGAACACGCCGATGGCCAGCAGCGGACCCGGGTGCGGCGGCACCAGACCGTGCACGGCAGAGAGGCCGGCGAGCAGCGGGATACCGATTTTGATGATCGATACGCCAGTGCGACGCGCAACGATGAACACCAGCGGAATCAGCAGCACGAAGCCGATTTCGAAGAACAGCGGGATGCCCACCAGGAACGCGGCGAACATCATTGCCCATTGGACTTTGTCCTTGCCGAAGGCGCGGATCAGGGTCTGGGCGATCTGATCGGCGCCGCCGGATTCGGCCATCATTTTGCCGAGCATGGTGCCCAGGGCGAGGATGATGCCGACGAAACCGAGCACGCCACCGAAGCCGTCCTGGAACGCCTTGATGATGGTGTTGATCGGCATGCCGGAAGTCAGGCCAAGAAATGCGGCGGCGATGGTCAGGGCTATGAACGGGTGAATCTTGAATTTGGTGATCAGGATAATCAGGCCGATTACCGTGACCACCGCATCGAGCAGCAGGAACGTCTCGTGGGACATGCCAAACATGGGGGGTGTCTCCTGGATTGTTGTTGTTATTAAAGCGGGTTGAACAGAAGTCGGGAGGACAGCGCTGTCTTTTTCAACATACTCATACCGCCTGTTTCAGACCGTTGGCCTGCCACCAGACGTGAGCCTGCAGGGCCAGCTCTTCGACGCTGTGAATCGAGGCATTGAGCGGCAGAGTCAGCGGCTCGCCCTCGGGCGATTCGAGGGTGGCGAACTGGCTTTCGATCAACGTTGCCGGCATGAAGTGGCCCGGGCGGTGCGATACACGCTCGGCGGCGACTTCCGGAGTCAATTCAAGAAACACGAAACCCAGGCCCGGCAAGGCACTGCGCAGACGTTCGCGATAGCTGTGTTTAAGGGCGGAGCAGGTCAACACCGGGCGTTGGCCTTGGGCATCGACGCGACGCAGTTCATCGCACAGGCTGTCGAGCCAGCCAGCGCGGTCTTCGTCGTTCAGGGGGATCCCCGCGCTCATCTTTTCGATGTTCGCGGCCGGATGAAAAGTATCGCCTTCAATGGCAGTGGCGCCGCTCAATTGACACAGGGCCTGGCTGACGCACGTCTTGCCGCAACCGGCAACGCCCATGATGACCAGGGCGGTGATGGGATGACTCATATAACACCTCAGCGCGCAGACAGCGCTACCTTTGCTAGCTATGACTCTAGTGCACAGGCAGAAGTTGCCGACGCCTTCTTGTCGTTTTTTTGGGTTGCAGCAGGTTTGTTCCTGACGCCAAAGAGCACTGATCAGGCAGGACCGCGCTCACGCATTTGCAGCTGCATCAGGACAGCGCTACCTTAGTGCCTTGATTTTTGTTTGGCAAGCCGCCCGATGACCTCCCCCAAGAACGATAAAAATACCCGCACCACCGGCCGTCCGACCCTCAACGAAGTAGCCCGCTTGGCCGGCGTCAGCCCGATCACTGCCTCGCGCGCTTTGCGCGGGGTGAGCACGGTAGCCACCGAACTGGTGGAAAAAGTGCAGAAAGCCGCGCTCGAACTCAACTACGTGGTCAACCCCGCCGCCCGCGCACTGGCCTCGGCGCAGAGCCATTCGGTAGTGGTACTCGTGCCGTCGCTGTCCAACCTGCTGTTCATCGACACCCTGGAAGCCATTCATCGGGTGCTGACGCCCAAGGGCTTCGAAGTGCTGATCGGCAACTTTCACTATTCGCGCGATGAAGAAGAAAATCTGCTGCGCAACTACATGGCTTATCAGCCGCGCGGCTTTTTGCTGACCGGGTTTGATCGCACGGAAAGTTCGCGGCGGATGATCGAGGCCAGCAACATTCCTTGCGTGTACATGATGGAGCTGGACAGTGCTGCCGGAGTCAATTGCGTGGGTTTCTCGCAGTTGAGCGCCGGGGAAACTGCCGCCGAACACCTTCTGTCTCGCGGACGCAAGCGCTTGGCCTACATTGGTGCGCAGCTGGATCAGCGCACGTTGTTGCGCGGTGAAGGCTTCCGCAAGGCGTTGCAGAAGGCGGGCCGCTATGACCCGGATCTGGAAGTGCTGACACCGCGTGCTTCGTCGGTGGGTCTGGGTGGCGAGTTGTTTTTGCAATTGCTGGCGGCGCATCCGGATGTTGATGCGATTTTCTTTGGCAACGATGACCTGGCCCAAGGCGCGCTGCTGGAAGCGTTGCGCAATGGCATCAAAATTCCCGAGCAAGTGGCGATTCTCGGTTTCAACGATTTGCCGATGTCCGAACACATGGTGCCGCGCCTGAGCAGCATCAATACCCCACGCGAGGCGATCGGCCGGCGCGCGGCGGAGCAGATGCTCACGTTGATGGCGGGTAACAAAGTAGCGCGGCCGGTGGAGGATATGGGGTTTGAGCTGAAGGTTCGCGAGAGTACCTGACCTTCACAAATGCTGTGTTGAAACACAACCCTTGTGGGAGCGAGCCTGCTCGCGAAAGCGGTGGGTAAGTCAGCTTTGATGCAGCTGACACGACGCCTTCGCGAGCAGGCTCGCTCCCACAGGGGATCTCTACCAAATTCAATGGCTGAGCAGGTCAACCAACGCCTGCGCACCCTTCTGCAAGGGCTGGCTCTTGAGCCACACCGCGTGCACAGGCAGCACCAGGCCATTTTCGATGTTGCGAAAATTCAGCCTTTTCAAACGTCCCGTGTCCAGCCACGGCTGTACCACCGACAGCGGAAAATTACCCCAGCCCAACCCCGCTTCGACCATTTCCATTGCCGTCTCAAGATTGTCCGTACGCCAGTAGGATTCGGCCACCAACGGCCGCGTTTCGCTGATCGGCAAGTCACGGCTGGCGACGATGATCTGCCGCACTTGCACCAGATCTTCCAGAAACACATCACGCCCCTGCAACAAAGGGCTGTCCGCCGCCAGCGTGGCGATCATGCGTTCGCTGCCGACGAACTGAAACCGCTCCAGCGCATTCACGCTCAAACCGGCGAACGCCAGACACACGCTGACCCTGCCAGTGTGCAACATCGCCAGCACATCATCCTGCGGCGCAGTCAGCACTTCGATGTCGAGCAACGGATGCCGCTCGGCAATCACCTTGATCGCTGCCAGCAAGCGCCGCCGATCAACGTCCGCAACCACGCCGATCGACAACCTGCTTTCCAGTCCCAACGACAGTTCCACCGCATGCACTTGCAGCTGCTTGAGCTGCTCGGCGATCAGTCGCGCGTGCGGCACCAACGACTGCGCCATCGCCGTGGGTTGCGGCTCGCGATGACTGCGGTCGAACAACGGGTAACCGAGTTCCGCTTCAAGATTGGCAATGCCCATGCTCACCGCGGAGGGCACCTTGCCCAACTGCCGCGCGGCAGCGGAGAACGAGCCGCGTTCGATCACCGCGAGAAACAATTCGATGCTGTCGCTGCTGAAATTCAAATGCCTCACCTATCAATAAAACTGAAAGCTTCCGACTTTTTCTGTCAGGTCTATTGAAGCTATCTTTCGTCGCCTTCGCCAGCCCTGCTGGCAAACATTCGGCAAGAAAGAGGCAAATCTGCATGCAAGGCGTGAAACGCAAACTGGTCTACGTGTCGCTCTACGAAGTGATTGGGATGACCTTCTCGGCCCTCGGCCTGGCGTTGCTCTCGGGCACGTCGCCGGGCAGCACCGGGCCGCTGGCGGTGATCATCACCAGCATCGCCGTGACCTGGAATTTCATCTACACCTCATTGTTCGAGCGCTGGGAAAGTCGCCAGATCTCGCGCACCCGTACGGTCAAACGACGTATCGCCCATGCGGTCGGCTTTCAACTGACGCTGATCGTGTTCCTGATTCCGCTGATTGCGTGGTGGATGAACATCAGCCTGATGCAGGCGTTCCTGCTGGATCTGGCACTTATCATTTTCATCCCGTGCTACACCTTCGTATTCAACTGGCTGTTCGACCGCATTTTCGGCTTGCCGAGCTCGGCGCTGCCGGATTCTGCCGCTGCGACATAAATCGCTAATTCGTAAGCAGATATTGCGAGAAATCATCGGTTCTAACTGTTAAACCGCCGACATTCACAATCCGCCAACACCGATAGCAGGCTAAGCTTTTCCATCAATAAAAAATGGATCAGCTTATGACTGCTCACACTCCCGCCGCCGCGCCCAGTGATGGCATCGACCCGGTACGCGCCGCCGAAATTTCCGCCCGCATTGATCGGCTGCCCGCCGTTGCTACCATCTGGCGTCTGGTGGCGCTGCTGTCGATCGGCGGATTTTTCGAACTCTACGATCTGTTCCAGACCGCCTACATCAGTCCTGGGCTGATTCGCGACGGCTTGTTCGCCACGGGCAAGCAAGGCGTGTTCGGTTTCTCCGATCAGGCGGCGTTTGCCTCGGCGACGTTCCTCGGCCTGTTCCTCGGCGCCAGCCTGCTCAGTCCGCTGGCGGATCGTTTCGGTCGCCGGGCGATCTTCACCTTCGCGCTGATCTGGTACACGGTGGCGACAGTGCTGATGGGGATTCAGACCTCGGCGCTGGGCATCATCGGCATGCGTTTTCTGGTCGGCATCGGCCTCGGTATCGAGCTGGTGACCATCGACGCTTACCTCTCGGAACTGGTGCCCAAGCGCATGCGCAGCTCGGCGTTTGCCTTTGCGTTTTTCGTGCAGTTCCTCTCGGTGCCGGCGGTGGCCTTGATGTCGTGGTGGCTGGTGCCGCAAGCGCCGTTCGGCATTTCCGGCTGGCGTTGGGTAGTGTTGGCCAGCGCGGTGTTTGCGCTGTTTATCTGGTGGCTGCGCAAGCGTCTGCCGGAATCGCCGCGCTGGCTTGCGCAGCATGGTCGCTTTGATGAGGCCAACCGGATCCTCGACCATCTCGAAGCGCGCTGCGCCAAGGATTACGGCAAAGCGCTGGATGCGCCGGAACCAGTGTCAGTCGATGTCGAAGGCAAGGGCCGCTTCGCCGATATCTGGCAACCGCCCTACCGGCGTCGCGCACTGATGCTGATTGTCTTCCACATCTTTCAGGCAATCGGTTTCTTCGGTTTCGGCAACTGGTTGCCGGCGCTGCTTTCGGGGCAAGGCGTGAGCGTCACCCACAGTTTGATGTACGCCTTCATCATCACCCTCGCCTACCCGCTCGGGCCGTTGCTGTTCGTGAAGTTCGCCAACCGTTTCGAGAACAAATGGCAGATCGTCGGCTCGGCCCTCGGCGCGATGACCTTCGGCACCCTGTTCGCCCTGCAGAGCAGCGCCTTCGGGCTGATTTTCTGCGGGGTGATGATCACCTTCTGCAACGCCTGGCTGAGCTTCAGTTATCACTCCTACCAGAGCGAGCTGTTCCCGACCAACATCCGCGCCCGCGCGGTCGGGTTCTGCTATTCGTTCAGTCGCTTGTCGACGGTGTTCAGCAGTCTGCTGATCGGCATGTTCCTGGATAATTTCGGCACGCCGGGGGTACTGGCGTTTATCGTCAGCAGCATGCTGATCGTGATGCTGACCATCGGCTGGTTCGGCCCGCGTACGCGTAATCTGGCGCTGGAGAATATTGCTCATCGTTGACGGCCAACACAGGACTCACCTGTGGGAGCGAGCCTGCTCGCGAAGGCGTCGTGTCAGTGGCTATAGGCTTGACTGACACAATGCTTTCGCGAGCAGGCTCGCTCCCACATTGGTTACTGGTGATGTTGAAACAGCTCAGTTCAATTGCAGGGTTTCATTGAACTGGCTGATCGCATCCACCACATGCCGCGAGCCCTGCTGAATCTCGAGGATCACCTCGCCCGCCTCGTTCGCCAGTTCCACGCCCAACCCGGTTCGGCTCAGGCTCGACTGCATGCTCGATACCGCGCTCAGCGACAGGTCGTGGTTCTTGCGCACCACGTCGACAATTTCCAGAGTGGCCTGACTGGTCCGCGCGGCGAGGCTGCGCACCTCATCGGCGACGACGGCAAAACCCCGCCCATGCTCACCGGCCCGCGCCGCTTCGATCGCGGCGTTGAGTGCCAGCAGGTTGGTCTGATCGGCAATGCCGCGAATGGTCTGGACGATGGTGCCGATGATGTCCGACTGTTTGCTGACCGCATCGATGCTCACCGCGGCTTCGTTCAGATCGCGGGAAATGTCCTGAATGATCTGCACGGTCTGCTGCACGACTTGTGAGCCTTTTTGCGCGCAGGCGTCGTTTTGTACCGAGGTGCTGTGGGCCGATTCCGCAGCGTTTTGCAGGGTGGTCATCTGCCGGGTGATGTCGCTGGCGAACTTGACCACTTTGTACAAGCGGCCCTTGGCGTCGAACAGCGGGTTATACGAGGCTTCCAGATAAACCATCTGGCCGGACTTGTTCTTGCGTTCGAAACGGTGCGAGTGATATTCGCCGCGATTGAGCGAAGCCCAGAAAGCTTTGTATTGCGCGGATTCGGCTTCGGCACGGTGACAGAACACGCTGTGGTGCTGGCCGACAATTTCAGGGTGCGCGTACTGCATGGTCTGCAGAAAGTTGTCGTTGGCGCGGATGACATGGCCTTCGGGAGTGAACTCGATCACCGCCATGGAACGACCGATCGCCGCCAGCATGGCTTCTTCTTCATGTTCTTTGTTGATGCGCGCGGTGATGTCCGCCGCGACCTTGATCACACTTCTGACCTGTTTGTCGGGCCCGAACACCGGCATGTAACTGGCTTCAAGCCAGATCTCCCGGCCGCTCTTGTTCAGGCGAAGAAAAGTGCCACTGAGCGGTTCACCACGAGCCAGGTCGCGCCACAACTTCGCGTAGTCCTCGCTGCGGTAGAAGCTTTCTTCACAGAAGATCCGATGGTGTTTGCCGCGCACTTCTTCGGCGCTGTAGCCCATGGTCTTGCAGAAGTTCTCGTTGGCGTCGAGAACGATGCCGTCCGGGGTGAACTCGATCATCGCCATCGAGCGGCTGATCGCCTCTATTTTCGCGTTGGCCTCGGTCAGCGCACAGCTGAAACGCTCGATTTCCCGCAGGTCAGCCTTGTGATGTAGGTTGAACATGGTTGTATCACCTTCCGCGCGTTCTTTTGATTTGATGAAAGTTCAGGTCTTGCAAGATCCATCACTACGTTCCACAGAACAGGCACACGCCTTCCTCCACGGGAGGAAGTTGTCAGGTGATAAATGATGATCAATCGGAGGGTCCCAGCAGCGACGCTCTGATCAAGACATCCTTTTCTTGATAGCCCGCAAGCGGGCCAGCCCTAACGTGTAGAAGAACTTCCATTTAGATGACGCTCCTTGTTGGTTCAGTGTCGGTGCCTTGGATTGCGCACTCTGGCAGCATGAATCACGGACCAACCTGGTACCGCCGCCCTGTTGGCATGACGGTCGACATGGTTAGTTACCTGCAAAGCATAGCCATCCCGACGCCGGGCGCAAGGCCACTAGTCGGCCAGTATCTGGCATTTTTTGCACAAGAAACGGTTCAGCGCGGGAGACAGTGTGGTGAAAACGGGCGTTTTCGCCAGCGAAGCGGAAGCCCGCGAAACGGGCTCCCGTAGAGATTGCTTAATGGCCGAAGATGTCGACCTTCTTGGCTTTCTTCTCGGCACGTTTTTCAATCGCAGTTTTGGCCGGTTTCTTCTTCGCGGCTTTCTTTGAATCCATACCTTTGGACATGATCGGTACTCCACTCACAGGGGTGTGAGTTCAGGTATACACCTATCCCGAAGCGCGCGTTCTTTTATAATCGGCGCTTTTCGCAGCGACAGCCCGAACCATGTCCGATATCCACTACAGCCAGCTCGACGAATCGTTGTGGCCGCTGATGAACAAGTTCTACCGCAGCCACCAGTCGTCGATGAAAGCCGTGCGCGAGGCACAATTGTGGGTAGCGCGGCGCGGCGAGATCGTTGCGGCGCTGTGCCTGCGTCCAGTATCGGGCGGGCATTGGCTGACGGGGGTGTTTGTTGATCCGGGGTGTCGCGAGCAGGGAATTGCTGCGCAACTGATCGCGGCGGCGGTTGCTGAGGTGGACGAGCCGGTGTGGCTGTTTTGCCATCCTGATTTGCGCGGTTTTTATGAGCGACGCGGGTTCAGCTTCGATCCGCCGCTGCCGCAGGCGATGGCCGAGCGGTTGAGCCGATATGCGCGGAGCAAGCCGATGATTGCGATGGAACTCAATCCCGCAGATTTACGCTGAACCCTTGTGGGAGCGAGCCTGCTCGCGAATGCGGTGTGTCAGCGCCGAAGTTGGTTCTGATACTCCGCGTTCGCGAGCAGGCTCGCTCCCACAGGGGTTGATGGTGTTCTGACAATCAGTCGTCAGCCATGGGATCAAGGTCCGGAAACAGCACTTCGGTAAAGCCGAACTTGCTGAAATCGGTAATCCGCGACGGATACAGCCGACCGATCAGGTGATCGCATTCATGCTGCACCACCCGTGCATGAAACCCCGAGGCCACGCGCACGATCGGCTCGCCCTTGGGATCAAAGCCTTCGTAGCGAATCTGCTGATAGCGATCCACCGCACCGCGCAGCCCCGGCACCGAAAGACAGCCTTCGAAGCCCTCTTCCATCAGTGGATTCAACGGCGTGATCAGCGGGTTGATCAGGATCGTCTGCGGCACTGCTTCAGCATCCGGGTAACGCTCGCTGTGTTCGAAGCCGAAGATCACCAGTTGCAGGTCGACGCCGATCTGCGGCGCCGCGAGGCCAACGCCGCCGACGCTTTCCATGGTCTGGAACATGTCGTCGATCAATTGCCAGAGCTCGGCGCTGTTGAACATTTCCGGTGGTACCGGCGGGGCGATGCGCAGCAGGCGCTCATCACCCATTTTCAGAATTTCACGAATCATGGTCGCGCTTCGTCAGTGTCCGGCTTGAGCGAATGATCGCGGCCCAGGCCCGAGACGTGTTGTTTGGTGGATTCGTCGGGCTCGCCAGGGGCCTTTTCGCCCTTGTCCTTGCCTTCGGCGGACATGTGCTCGATCACTGCATTCATTTCTGCGCCGAGCAACAGCACCGCCGCGGAAATATAGAAATACAGCAAGAGCACGATGATCGCCCCGATGCTGCCATACATCGCGTTGTAGTTGGCGAAGGTTTTCACGTAAAAGGCAAACCCCAACGAGGCTAGGATCCACACCACTACAGCCAGCACCGAACCTGGGGTGATGAAGCGGAAGTCCTGTTTGACGTCGGGCATCACGTAATAGATCAGCGCCACCGCGACCATCATCAGAATCACGATCACCGGCCAGCGCGCAATCGTCCACACCGTGACGATGAAGTCTTCCAGCCCCACTTGTGCGGCAATCCAGCCCATCACCTGCGGCCCGAGCACCATCAGCGCAGCGGCGATCAGCAGCATGCCGGCGATGCCGACGGTGTAGACGATCGACAAAGGGAAACGCTTCCAGATCGGCCGGCCTTCGACCACGTCGTAAGCGGCGTTCATCGCGCTCATCATCAGGCGCACGCCGGCGGACGCGGTGTACAGGGCGATCACGATACCGATCGACAGCAGGCCACCCTTGGATTGCTGCAACTGATCGATCACCGGGTTGACCTGCTCCAGCGCCTGCGGCGGCAGCACCAGTTCGGATTGCAGACGCAGCCAGGAGAAGAAATCCGGCAGGTGCAGGAAACCGATCAGGGCGATCAGGAAAAGAATGAACGGGAAGAGCGAGAACAGCATCTGGTAGGCCAGTGCCGAGGCGTAGGTCGACATTTCGTCATCGACGAACTCAGTGACCGTGCGCACCATCACCCGGTGCAGGGGCAGACCTTTCATGTCCGGGAATATCATTCGCGTCTCCTTGCGCCGCAAAAGGTTGAAGTCGTGGCGACTCAGGGGCCGTTTTTTACCTCAAGGTAGCCTACTTGGCGATCCTTTGGCGGATGACCGCAGGGTTCTGATACAAAAACGGCCATCCTTGGATGGCCGCTCGTGTGATTCGTTCAAGGCTCGCTTACGCCTTGTCGACGCCCTTTTTCACAGCGTCCTTGGCGTTGCCAACCGCTTGCTGGGCTTCACCTTTTTTCTCTTGAACCTTGCCTTCGGCGCGCATCTTGTCGTTATCAGTAGCTTTGCCGACGCCTTGCTTGATATTGCCGACGGCTTCGTTGGCCATGCCTTTTACTTTATCGCCTGTGCTACTCATGGTGTTTCTCCGTGAAGCATAAAGGGAAGAAAAGTCATTACGTAACGATTGACCGGTGCGCTTTGCGCCGAGTTTCATTTATTTTGCTGGCATTTCGTCGTGGCATGCAGGTTGCGCTTTATGTTTGCCGGCGTTGCCCCGAGAATGCTCAGCCTACGGGCGCTGAGCCCGGCACACCGATTCGCAGGAATGTCATGAAGCTCAATAAAACCCAGGCCATCGCCCGTCGCAACCAGGAACTGGGCGGCGCCGTGCTCGGCACCAACAACTGCCACTTCGCCGAACTGAACCGTAACCGCAACATCTGGTGGTTCGACCTGCCGGTGTCGCGCTTGGCCATCGGTCAGTACGAGTGGATTCACTTGCTGCTGCACACCCCGGCCACCGATGAGTTGCTGCACCTGAAAGTGCCGACGGTGTTCCTGCGCGAAAAGCTCGAAGGCCTGGTGATTCGCAACGAAGGCAAACGCAAGGCGGCGCTGAGCCTGGAATTGAGTGCGGACAAGGATTCGTATCTGCAGGACATGCGACCGGCGGGGACCAATGTGAATTTTGCGCCGTTTCGTCAGTAGGATTGCACTTGATCGTTCCCACGCTCTGCGTGGGAATGCATCTCGGGACGCTCTGCGTCCCTGCAGTGCTGGACGCGGAGCGTCCGGGGCGGCATTCCCACGCGGAGCGTGGGAACGATCAGTTCACCAACAAAAAGCCCCGCATCTGCGGGGCTTTTTATTTACGCGGCAGACTTGGCCTTGATCTTCTTCAGCTCTTCATCCCGCAATTCGCGGCGCAGGATCTTGCCGACGTTGGTGGTCGGCAGGGCATCGCGGAATTCCACCGAACGCGGCACTTTGTACCCGGTAACGTTGGCGCGCATGTGGTCCATGACCTGTTCTTTGGTCAGGGTCACTCCCGGTTTGGCGACGATGAAAATCTTGATCGCCTCACCCGACTTCTCGTCCGGCACGCCGATCGCCGCACACTGCAACACGCCCGGCAAAGTCGCCAGCACGTCTTCCAGTTCGTTCGGATAGACGTTGAAGCCTGACACCAGAATCATGTCTTTCTTGCGATCGACGATGCGCATGTAGCCGTCCGGCTGGATCAGCGCGATGTCACCGGTTTTCAGCCAGCCGTCGCTGTCGAGCATTTCATCGGTGGCTTCCTGACGCTGCCAGTAACCCTTCATCACTTGCGGGCCTTTGACGCACAACTCGCCGATTTCGCCCAGCGGCTGCTCGACACCGGCATCGTCAATGACTTTGCACAGGGTCGACGGTACCGGAATGCCAATGGTGCCGATCTGGATGTGCTGGATCGGGTTGACCGTGGCCACTGGGCTGGTTTCGGTCATGCCGTAGCCTTCGCAGATGGCGCAACCGGTCACGGCTTTCCAGCGCTCGGCTGCGGCCAGTTGCAGGGCCATGCCGCCGGACAGGGTGACTTTAAGCGCGGAGAAATCCAGTTTGCGGAAACCTTCGTTGTTGCACAGCGCCACGAACAGCGTGTTCAGACCGACAAAACCGCTGAACTTCCACTTCGACAGTTCCTTGACCATCGCCGGCAGGTCGCGCGGGTTGCTGATCAGGATGTTGTGGTTGCCGATCAGCATCATCGCCATGCAATGAAAGGTGAACGCATAGATGTGATACAGCGGCAGCGGCGTGATCAGGATCTCGCAGCCTTCGTTGAGGTTGGAGCCCATCAGCGCCTTGCATTGCAGCATGTTGGCGACCAGGTTGCGGTGCGTCAGCATCGCGCCCTTGGCCACGCCGGTGGTGCCGCCGGTGTATTGCAGCACCGCGACATCGCCGCTGTCCGGGTTGGCTTCGGCCACTGGCTGGCCGTGGCCCTTGCTCAGGACGTCGTTGAATTTGATGGCTTTGGGCAAGTGATAGGCCGGGACCATTTTCTTCACGTACTTGATGACGCTGTTGATCAGCAGGCGCTTGATCGGCGGCAGCAAGTCGGCGACTTCGGTGACGATGACGTGCTTGACGCCGGTCTTCGGCACCACGGCTTCGGCCAGGTGCGCCATGTTCGCCAGGCACACCAGGGCTTTGGCGCCGGAGTCGTTGAATTGGTGTTCCATTTCCCGCGCGGTGTACAGCGGGTTGGTGTTGACCACGATCAGCCCGGCGCGAATGGCACCGAAGACCGCGACCGGGTACTGGAGGACGTTGGGCAGTTGCACGGCGATTCGATCACCGGGCTGCAAGTCGGTATGCTGTTGCAGATACGCGGCAAAGGCCCCGGACAGCTCGTACAGCTCACCGTAGGTGATTGTCTTGCCGAGGTTGCTGAAAGCCGGTTTGTTGGCGAAGCGTTGGCAGGATTGCTTCAACACTGCCTGAATGTTCGGATACTCGTCTGGATTGATCTCGGCTGCGATTCCAGCCGGGTACTTATCCTTCCAAAAGTCTTCGATCATGGAAGCCCACTCCTCAGCAACGCGAATTCTTCACCGCATTTGATGCGATTATTATTGGTGTGTGTTTTGTATTGGTGAATCCGGCGTTTTACAGGCCGAGAAGTCACAAAGCGCGCCGAGAGTAGCAGCTTTGCCAAGGGTCGACCAGAGCCAAAAGAGGCCCCTACAGTCATATTGATGACTCAAGACTTTCCAGCGGTCATTTTAGAGCAAAAATCCTATAACTCCCCAAAACCCCCGAATTCAGCGGGCACAAAAGATTCGCGAGCAGGCTCGCTCCCACAGAAACCATCGATACCTGTGGGAGCGAGCCTGCTCGCGAATGTCACAAGCGCTGCGGTTCAGACCTAGGCGATATCCCGCAACTCGCGCCGCAGAATTTTCCCTACAGGCGTCATCGGCAACGACTCACGCAGCACGATGTGTTTCGGCACCTTGTAGGCCGTGAAATTCTCTTTGCAGTACGCCTTCAGCTCTTCCAGGCTGACCCCGCTCTCCCGCGCTACCACAAACAGCTTCACCGCCTCTCCCGAACGTTCGTCCGGCACGCCGATGACCGCGCAGTTGGCGACTTTCGGGTGGGCCATGACCACGTCTTCGATTTCGTTGGGGTACACGTTGAAACCGGAGACGATGATCATGTCCTTCTTGCGATCGACGATGCGCACAAAACCGTCCGGGTCGATCACGGCGATATCGCCAGACTTGAACCAACCCTCGGCATCCAGCACTTCGGCGGTGGCTTCGGGTTTGTTCCAGTAACCCTTCATGATCTGCGGGCCTTTGATGCACAGCTCGCCGCGCTCGCCCAGCGGCTGTTCGACGCCGTCATCGTTGATGATTTTCACCAGCGTGCCCGGCACCGGCAGGCCCACCGTGCCCAGGCGCGACTGATCGCCGTAAGGGTTGGTGCAGGCTACTGGCGAGGTTTCGGTCAGGCCGTAGCCTTCGGTGATACGGCAACCGGTCATCTGCTCCCAGCGCTCGGCGGTGGCCTTGACCAGCGCGGTGCCGCCGGAGTTGGTCAGCTTCAGACTGGAGAAATCCAGGGTCTTGAAGTCAGGGTGATCCATCAGCGCAACGAACAAGGTGTTCAAACCCAGCAGCGCCGAGAAGCGCCAGTTCTTCAGTTCCTTGATGAAGCCGGCAATGTCGCGCGGATTGGAGATCAGTACGTTGTGATTGCCCGAGACCATCATGCACATGCAATTCGCGGTGAAAGCATAGATGTGGTACAGCGGCAGCGGCGCGATCATCACCTCCTGGCCTTCGCGCAACAGCGGCTGACCGTCCGGGCCGAGCTGAGCCAGACAGGCGCGCACCTGCTGCATGTTCGCCACCAGATTGCCGTGGGTGAGCATCGCGCCCTTCGCCAGGCCGGTGGTGCCGCCGGTGTATTGCAGCACGGCGATGTCATCGAGGCCGACGTTCAGCGGTTTGATGCCCAGGCCGCGGCCCATGCGCAGCGCGCTTTTGAACGAGGTCGCTTGCGGCAGCGAATACTCGGGAACCAGTTTCTTCACTTTGCTGACCACGGTGTTGACCAGCCAGCCTTTGGCGGTGGGCATCAGGTCGCCCATCTTCGCTTCGATCAAATATTGGATGTCGGTGTCAGGCAGCACTTCCTGGACTTTCTGCCCGAACAGGTTCAGATAGACCAGCGCGCGCGCGCCGGAATCCTTGAACTGGTGGCGCATTTCCCGTGGCGTATACAACGGGTTGGTATTGACCACGATCAGCCCGGCGCGCAGCGCGCCGAACACGGCAATCGGATAATGCAGAACGTTGGGCATCTGCACCGCAATGCGATCCCCCGGCACCAGATCGGTATGGGCCTGCAGGTAACCGGCGAACGCCGCGCTCTGGCGCTCCAGTTCGGCGTAGGTCAGGGTGATGCCCATGCTGCTGAACGCCGGGCGGTCAGCGAACTTCTTGCAGGAACGCTCAAACACTTCGATGACCGACTTGAACTCGCCCATGTCGATGTCCAGCGGTACGCCGGCCGGGCGTTTGTCATTCCAGAAATCAGGTTGCATTGTTCTTGTCC
>NZ_RCOC01000062.1:0-9127 GCF_004307515.1 Pseudomonas sp. Sample_14
CGTACCTTCAATGAAAAGATGCAGCGCCATGGGTTGAGCCGGGAGATGTTCATATCCGACACATGACCTGTGGCGAGGGGGCTTGTCGGAACGCCGCATCGCCCCGTTGGAGTGCGAAGCGCTCCCCGGCATTTTTCAGGTACACCATATTTGCAGACTTTACGACTGCTTCGCAGCCGAACGGGGGCAAGCCCCCTCGCCACAAGTGATCGGCGGAAATCCGCTCATGCTTGCATATACCTTGAGCGACTATCCGCTCAACAAAACCTCTTACCCCCTCTAAACCGGCCCTCCTCCCCTTGGCACAGCTCCTGCTATAGCCCCTGCAGGCTGCGTTTCAACGCGCTCCACAAAAACAATTAAACGAAGGATCCTTCAATGGATAACTCCAACGCCCTGCCCCTTGGGTCGGCTGCCGTGCCGGCCAAACCGAGAACCACCGCCAGCCGGATCAAATCGATCTTCAGCGGCTCTGTCGGCAACATGGTCGAGTGGTACGACTGGTACGTGTACGCCGCCTTCTCCCTGTACTTCGCGAAAACCTTTTTCCCCGCCGGTTCCACCACCGCGCAACTGATGAACACCGCAGCGATCTTCGCCGTGGGCTTCCTGATGCGTCCGATCGGTGGCTGGCTGATGGGCATGTACGCCGACAAGGTCGGGCGCAAGAAAGCGCTGATGGCCTCGGTATACCTCATGTGCTTCGGCTCGCTGCTGATCGCTCTGAGCCCGAACTATGAAACCATCGGCATCGGCGCGCCGATCCTCTTGGTATTCGCCCGCCTGCTGCAAGGCCTGTCGGTCGGTGGCGAGTACGGCACCTCGGCGACTTACCTGTCCGAGATGGCGACCAAGGAACGTCGCGGCTTCTTCTCCAGCTTCCAGTACGTGACCCTGATCTCCGGCCAGCTCATCGCCCTCGGCGTCTTGATCGTGCTGCAAAACATGCTGACCACCGAACAGCTCTACGCGTGGGGCTGGCGTATTCCGTTCGCCATCGGCGCGCTCTGCGCAGTGGTAGCGCTGTACCTGCGTCGCGGCATGGAAGAAACCGAGTCGTTCACCAAGAAAGAAAAATCCAAGGAAAGCGCCATGCGCACCTTGATGCGCCACCCGAAAGAGCTGTTGACCGTGGTCGGCCTGACCATGGGCGGCACCCTGGCGTTCTACACCTACACCACCTACATGCAGAAGTATCTGGTGAACACGGTCGGCATGAGCATCTCCGACTCGACCACCATTTCCGCCGCCACGCTGTTCCTGTTCATGTGCCTGCAACCGATCATCGGTGGCCTGTCGGACAAGATCGGTCGTCGCCCGATCCTGATCGCGTTCGGCGTGCTCGGTACGATCTTCACCGTGCCGATCCTGATGACCCTGCACACCATCCAGACCTGGTGGGGCGCGTTCTTCCTGATCATGGCGGCGCTGATCATTGTCAGCGGCTACACCTCGATCAACGCGGTGGTCAAAGCCGAATTGTTCCCTACCGAAATCCGCGCCCTGGGCGTCGGCCTGCCGTACGCGCTGACCGTGTCGATCTTCGGCGGCACTGCCGAATACATCGCGCTGTGGTTCAAGAGCATCGGCATGGAAACCGGTTACTACTGGTACGTCACCGCGTGCATTGCCGTGTCGCTGCTGGTGTACATCACCATGAAAGACACCCAGAAGCATTCGCGGATCGTGACTGACTGACGGGGCTACATCGCTGGCAGGCCACAAAATCTGTGTCCTGCCACGAACCCTACGGGGTCTCGCGTCTGGCTGGAAATATGCGCTGGGTCCTTGCACTATGGCTGCATCCGAATGCAGCTCAGGAATCCGCTCCCCATGCCCGATGACATCCACTTCTACGAACCCGCCAACGGCCACGGCCTGCCTCACGATCCGTTCAACGCCATCGTCGGCCCGCGGCCCATCGGCTGGATTTCCTCCCAGGATGCCGAAGGCCGGCTCAATCTCGCGCCGTACAGTTTCTTCAACGCCTTCAACTACGTGCCGCCGATCATTGGTTTTTCCAGTGTCGGGCGCAAAGACAGTCTGAACAACATCGAACAGACCGGGGAGTTCGTCTGGAACCTCGCCACGCGCCCGTTGGCCGAGCAGATGAACCAGAGCTGCGCGATGGTCGCGCCTGAGGTCAACGAGTTTGAACTGGCAGGGCTTACGACCGTGGCGTCAAAGGTGATTTCGGTGCCACGGGTCGCCGAAAGCCCGGTGTCCTTCGAGTGCAAGGTCACGCAGATCATCCAGCTGCAACGCGCCGATGGCGAAACCGTGCCGAGCTGGCTGATCCTCGGCGAGGTGGTCGCGGTGCACATTGCCAAATGGCTGCTGAAGGACGGCATCTACGACACCGCCGCCGCACAACCGATTTTGCGCGGCGGCGGGCCGGCGGATTATTTCCAGCTGGGGCCTGAGGCTCTGTTCAAGATGTGGCGCCCGGGCGCACAGAAGTAATTACCAGATCAGCTCGGCGTCATCGGTGACGCCCTTGAGCTTGTCCAGTTCGTTGATGGCTGCGTCATCGGCAGCAATGGCGCCGGGGAACACCTGCTCATCGAGCAACTTGTGAAAGCGTGGGGCGCCGCCATCGACCAGGGCCTTGACCGCGATGGCCGCGTAATAACCCTTGTTGCCGCCCAACTCGACGGGGACGACTGCGGAGACTGCTTCGAAGCGTTCAAACTCTTTACGTGCCATGTCGCGGATCCTGGCTCAATCAAATAAGCCGGACATTAAACCCTCAACCGGCGAGTTTGTGTATCGGCGCAGCGCATTGACCGAGGGCCTGCGCGGCGGAAACGTCCCTGAAGGTGTGGAAGTCGAGGCTGTTGACCACCAGGTCCTGGACCAGCTCGGCGAAGACTTCCATCGACGGACTGTTGAAATAAGTCGTCATCATTTGCTGACTGCTCCAGTAGCCGCTGACCAGCCACAGGTCGGCGTCGCACTGCGATTGTTGCAGGGAAAAACTCAGGCAGCCGGGCGCCGCGCGCGAGACCTCGATCAACGCGCTCAGGCGCACGCCGAGTTCCGCCGAACGCCCGGCCTGGGCACGAACGAAGGCCATATGACTGACAGGCATTTGCTTGGACATGATCAACCCTCCATGAAATCGCGTGGCAGCCGGGGGACGGGCTGCGACTGAAGCAAAGATTAAGGGCCGGGCCGGCTGCGCCGTTAGTCGATTCCTGCCTTCGCGTTGCACAATCCTGCGAGACTTGCCAAAACCCCGGCCGACGCCGCTGCCCTGTAGGAGCTGCCGAAGGCTGCGATCTTTTGATCTGAAAAACAAAAATCAAAAGATCGCAGCCTTCGGCAGCTCCTACACACAGGCATCGTGTCGATGCTGATGGATATCGCGATGCAGAATCAGGCAAGCATTTGGCAGAATGTGTCTACCGCTGCTGCTTGCACAAACATATGCTCTGCTGCATTCCCCCCTCACTTGCCGAGGATGCCGTGCATGACGTCATTCGATCGTTTTCAAGCCGAACCCAGCGCCGACATGGAAAAGCAGCGCGCGGAGCTGGCGGCGATCATCCGCCGCAACACCAGCGACGATGGCAGCTACCAGACCGCGATCGGTTCGCTGGTGATGTCGCGCCACACCCAGTCCCATGACTTTGCCCCGGTACTCGCGCAGCCGGCGCTGTGCATCATGGCGCAGGGGCGCAAAGAGGTCCGCCTGGCCGATGAGTTCTTCAACTACGACCCGCTGAATTATCTGGTGGTGTCGGTTTCGATGCCGCTCAGCGGCCGCGTGGTCAACGTCTCGCCAGAGGAACCGATCCTCGCCGTGCGCCTGGATATCGATCCGACCGAAATCACCGCGCTGATCGCCGACGCCGGCCCGATGGGCGTCCCGACGCGGCCGACCGGACGTGGTCTGTACGTGGAAAAAATCGACAGCGCCATGCTCGACGCGGTGCTGCGTCTGGCGCGGCTGCTCGACGCGCCGAAAGACATCGCCATGCTCGCGCCGCTGATTCGCCGGGAGATTCTCTATCGCCTGCTGCGTAGTCCGCAGGGTCATCGTTTGTATGAGATTGCGATTGCCAACAGCCAGAGCCATCGCATCAGCCAGGCCATCAAATGGCTCAACGGCAACTTCGAGCAGCCGCTGCGCATCGATGATCTGGCGCGGGAAGTGAATCTCAGCGTGTCGACCCTGCATCACCGCTTCAAGGCGATGACCGCGATGAGTCCGTTGCAGTACCAGAAGCAATTGCGTCTGCAAGAGGCGCGGCGGCTGATGTTGACCGAAGGCCTGGAAGCCTCGGCGGCGGGGTATCGGGTGGGCTATGAAAGTCCGTCGCAATTCAGCCGTGAGTACAGCCGCCTGTTTGGTGCGCCGCCGTTGCGAGATCTGGCGCGGTTGCGGCTGTCGGTGTAACTCCATAGAAGCCCCTCACCCTAGCCCTCTCCCAGAGGGAGAGGGAACCGATTGGGGGATATTGGAGAGGTTCATCGACTTGCGATATCGGTGCTGAATCCGGAATCAGCCAAGCCAGGCCAACCCAGCGTTGGGTTGATGACCTTCAAATCCATAATCGACTCGGTTTTTCAGGTCAACGAAGAAAGCAAGACACCTCGGTCAGCTCCCTCTCCCCCTGGGAGAGGGCTGGGGTGAGGGCAGGCTTCTACACCGCTCGCACGACGTGCTTGATCTCCAAAAACGCCGCCAACCCCCAAGGCCCCAGTTCGCGGCCGACACTGCTCTGCTTGTACCCACCCCATGCCGTCTGCGGGAAGATCACCTGTGGCGCATTGATCCACACCAGCCCCGCATGCAAGGCGTTGGCCACGCGATCCGCCGTTGCAGCATCGCGCGTCACTACACTCGCGACCAGGCCGAACTGCGTGTCGTTGGCCAGCGCAATCGCCTCGCTCTCACTGGCGAAACCGCGCACACACACTACCGGGCCGAAAATCTCTTCACGCCATAACGCGCTGTCCAGCGGCACGTCGGTGAACACCGTCGGCTGCAAAAAATAACCGCGCGGCAAATGCGCCGGACGATTACCGCCGCACACCAACCTCGCCCCGGCGCTCAAACCGCGATCAATATGCCCAAGCACCCGCTGGTACTGCGCCTGATTGACCAGCGCGCCCATCTCCACATCCGCATCAAACGGATCAGCGACTCGGATCGCCTCCGCACGTTTTTGCAGGCGCTGAAGAAATTCGTCCATCAATTCCTCGGCAACCAGCACGCGACTGGTGGCCGAGCACATCTGCCCGGCGTTGAAAAACGCCCCGCCACACGCCAGTTCCACCGCCAGCTCCAAATCGGCATCCGCCAGCACCAGCAAAGACGATTTGCCACCCAGCTCCAGGCTCACACCCTTCACCGTTTCGGCAGCGCGTTGCATCACCTGCACGCCAACCGCATTGCTGCCCGTGAAGGAGATCTTGGCGATACGTGGATCGGCCGACAACGGCGCGCCCACCGCCAGCCCGGTGCCGCAGACCAGATTGAACACGCCGTCGGGCAAACCGGATTCAGCGATGATCGCGGCCAGTTCCAGCTCCGGCAGCGGCGTCACCTCGGAGGGTTTCAGCACCACGCAGCAACCGGCGGCGAGCGCTGGCGCCAGTTTCCACGCGGTGGTGACCATGGGGAAATTCCACGGCACGATCAGCCCGACCACGCCGCAGGGTTCACGCCGCAAGCGTGCGCTGAAATCCTCGCTGGGCAGCGGCACGTTGCTGTCCTGCCCGGCGTCGAGGCCTTCGGCGAGTTCGGCGTAATAGTCGAACGTGGCGATCACGTCATCGACATCGATGGCCGCTTCGAACTGCGGTTTACCGTTGTTGCTCGACTGCAGGTTCATCAAGTGATCGCGACCGTTGCGCACGCCGTTGGCAATGTTGCGCAGGATCGCAGCGCGCTCGGCGCCGGTGGTTTTCGACCAGTGTTCGAACGCCTCGGTCGCCGCGCTGATCGCCTGGTCGACGGCGTGTTCGTCACCGCCATTGACGGTGGTCAGCAGCGCTTCGGTAGCGGGATTGATCATCCGTAGATGCTCGCGGCCCGACGACCATTGACCGTTGATGTAGAGCCCGTCGAGTGTGGTTGGAAAACTGATCATTGGGCCACCGCCTGCATCCACTGGTTCTGGTCGATTTCAATCAGCGTCGGGCCTTGTCGGTCCGTCGCTTTACGCAGCGCTGCGCGCAATTCGTCGATGCTGCTGATGGCTTGCGCGGCGCAACCGAGGCCCTTGGCCACGGCGACGAAATCCGGGGTGTAGATGTCCACGCCGACCGGTTCGATGGCGCGGTTGACCATGTACTTTTTGATCTCCTCGTAACCCTGGTTATTCCACAGCAGCACGATCACCGGCACCCGTGCTTCAACGGCGCTGGCCAGTTCCGGCAGGGTGAACTGCAAGCCGCCGTCGCCGATCAGGCACACCACTGGCGGGCGCGCGCCGTTATCGAGTTGGCCGCCGAGCCACGCACCAATCGCCGCCGGCAACGCATAGCCGAGGGTGCCGTAACCGGTGGATGCGTTGAACCAGCGACGCGGACGCTCGGGGTTGAACGTGAGGTTGCCGGTGTACACCGGTTGCGTGGAATCGCCGACGAACACCGCTTCGGGCAATTCGTGCAGCACGGTTTCGAGCAAACGCGTCTGCGCCAGCGTTGGTGCATCCCAGCTCGCCGCCAATTCATTACGCAGACGCGCGGCGCGGACCTGGCCCCAATCATTGCGGCGCTCGGCCAGCGGTTGGTGCGACAAGGCGCTGAGCAATGCTTGCGCGGCATTGCGCGAATCAGCGACCAGTGCGACGTGCGGCGGGTAGTTGCGCACGGTCTGATCGGCATCGATGTCGATGCGCAGCAGCTTGCCGGGAATCTCGAAGCCGCCGGCGAAAGTGACGTCGTAATCGGTCTCGGCCAGCTCCGTGCCGATCGCCAGGACCACGTCAGCTTCAGCGACCAGTGCGCGGGTGGCGACCAGACTTTGCGTCGAACCGATCAACAACGGATGGCTGGTCGGCAGCATGCCTTTGGCGTTGATGGTCAGCGCCACGGGAGCGTCGAGCAATTCGGCGAGTCGGGTCAACTGCGGCGCTGCGTCGATGGCACCGCCGCCGGCGAGAATCAGTGGACGTTGCGCGGTGGCGAGCAGTTCGCTCATGCGGGCCACGGCTGCCGGTGCGGCGCCGGCACGGTCGATATTCACCGGCAGGCTGGCGAGCAACTCATCGGCCTCTTCCACCAGCACGTCCAACGGAATTTCGATGTGCACCGGACGCGGTCGCCCGGCCTGGAACAGCGCGAAAGCGCGAGCAAGCACCACCGGCAGTTCGGCAGCGGACATCAGCGTGTGCGAGAACGCTGCGACGCCGCCGACCAGTGCGCTCTGGTTCGGCAGTTCATGCAACTTGCCGCGCCCACCGCCCAACTGACTGCGCGACTGCACGCTGGAGATCACCAGCATCGGAATCGAATCGGCGTAAGCCTGGCCCATGGCCGTGGTGATATTGGTCATGCCCGGGCCGGTGATGATGAAGCACACACCGGGTTTGCCGCTGGTGCGCGCGTAGCCGTCAGCCATGAACCCGGCGCCCTGTTCGTGGCGAGGCGTGACGTGGTTGATGCTTGAACGCGCGAGGCCTCGGTACAGCTCGACGGTGTGCACACCGGGAATGCCGAACACCTGCTCGACCGCGTAATTCTCCAACAGCTTGACCAATACTTCGCCGCACGTTGCCATGTTGATTGTCCTTTCATTCACTGAACACTCCCTGTGGGAGCGAGCCTGCTCGCGAATAAGCGGTCCAGCCAACATCCGTGTCGAACCTTGAACCGTCTTCGCGAGCAGACTCGCTCCCACAGGGTCCGTGGAGTGCCCATTGGAACGGTGCGCAACTGGCAGCAACAATCGATTAAAAGTCATACTAGCCATGTCGCCACGTCATACCTCGGATCGCCATGAAACGCCTGCCACCCCTGCCCGCTCTGCATACGTTCTGGATCACCGCGCAATGCTGCAACTTCACTCGCGCCGCCGAGCAGTTGCACATCACTCAGGGCGCGGTGAGCCGGCAGATCGCCGGGCTCGAAGAACAGCTCGGTTATCCGTTGTTCATTCGTCTGGCCCGAGGTCTGGCGCTGACGGCCGAAGGCCGCGAATGGCTGCCGCGAGTGGAAAAGGTCTTCGGGCTGATCAGTGAAGCGACCGAGCAGATCGGTCAGACGCGGCAAACCTTGCAACTCAAGGCACCGAGCTGCGTGATGCGCTGGCTGCTGCCGCGTCTGCTGCAATGGCAGAAGGAACGCCCGGACGTGCCGGTGAAACTGACGGCGTCACTGCAACACGGGGTGGATTTTCAGCGCGAGCAATTCGACGCTGCGGTGATCTACGGTCCGCCGCCGGACCATTCGCCAGGCGCGCTGCACCTGTTCGACGAGCAACTGACACCGGTCTGCTCGCCGCAATTGCTCAAAGGCTCGCCTGCGCTGAATTCACCGCGGGATTTGCAAGAGCATCTGTTACTGCACCCGACCCACGACATTCAGGACTGGTCGGTGTGGCTCGATGCGGCGCGATTGCGCCTGAGCAACCTTGGCAGCGGGCAGCATTTCGAAACGCTGGATCAGGCAATGTCGATGGCCTCCCATGGCACGGGTGTGGCGATCGGGGACTGGTCGCTGATTGGTGATGATCTGGACGCCGGGCGGCTGGTGATGCCGTTTGCGTTGAAGGTGAAGACGGGGTTGGCGTATTACGTGGTGGTGCCTGCCGCAGCCGAACCCTCGCCGCAACTTGAGGAGCTGATGCTCTGGCTGGTTGAGCAGGCTCATTTGCGCTGAAGCCTCTCCCCTCACCCTAGCCCTCTCCCCAGGGAGAGGGAACTGATTGGGGATACTCAAGAAACTCATCGACCTGACACAGCCACGCCGAATCCACAATCGACACGGTCGTTCAGGTCAATGCGTGACCCAAGACAACTCGGTCGGCTCCCTCTCCCCCGGGAGAGGGAACTGATTGGGGATACTCAAGAAACTCATCGACCTGACACAGCCACGCCGAATCCACAATCGACACGGTCGTTCAGGTCAATGCGTGACCCAAGACAACTCGGTCGGCTCCCTCTCCCCCGGG
>NZ_RCOC01000062.1:9137-21915 GCF_004307515.1 Pseudomonas sp. Sample_14
TCGTTCAGGTCAATGCGTGACCCAAGACAACTCGGTCGGCTCCCTCTCCCCCGGGGAGAGGGCTGGGGTGAGGGGAAAAGGCTTGACTCAATACCCGACCGTATAACGCAGCCGCAAATGCTTCGGCGTCTCCACTTCGTCAATCAGCGCAATCGCATAATCGGCAAAGGTGATCCAGCTACGCCCTTCGGCACTGACCAACAGGTGATCCTTGCCGACGCGATACTGGCCGCTGCGTTCACCCTCGACAAACTCCGCCGACGGCGAGAGGAAAGTCCAGTCCAGTTCCTGCTCCTGACGCAACGCATCAAGAAACGCCGCCCCCGCGTTCGCCTCGGCTTTGTATTCAGCCGGGAAACCGGCACTGTCGATCACCCGCGTGTCATCCGGCAGCAACAGCGAACCGGCGCCGCCGACCACCAGCAAGCGCTTCACGCCCGCCTGTTTTACCGGTCCGACAATCGCCGAGGCCGGGACGGTGGCGAAATGCGCTGCGCTGATCACGGCGTCGTGACCGGCCACCGCCGCTTGCAGCGCCGCCGAATCCAGCACGTCGAGGCTCTTGCTGACGACACCGGCACGGCTGCCGATCTTCGAGGTATCGCGGGCAATGGCGGTGACGCTGTGGCCGCGACGCAGGGCTTCTTCCAGCAGTTGGCTACCGGCACGGCCGGTGGCACCAATGATTGCAATCTTGCTCATGACATTCTCCAGTTGGCTTGAAAATGCTGCGTGTTCAGGTTCGGCTTACCACTGCATCTCGCCCTTGGCGACTTTCGCGCTGAGCTCCAGCGAGCTTTCCTCGCCGAGTTGCGGGTAGCGTTTTTTCATCGCTGCGATCAGTGCAGCAGAGTCTTTGGCCTTGGCGGTTTCGGCATCGAAGGCCTTGATGTAATCGGCGGTGAATTTCACGCTGGCCAGCGAGCGGCTGCTGTCGCCCAGAAAATGGCCGGGTACTACGGTTTGCGGTTTCAGGCTTTCGATGGCGTGCAGGGTGTGCAGCCAGTCGGCGTGGGATTGCGCGGTCTGGGTGTCGGCCATCCACACATGAATGTTCTCGGCGACCACTACGCCACCGACCACTGCTTTGAGCGACGGGATCCATACGAAGCTGCGATCCGGTTGCTTGCCGTCGAGGCCGATCACCTGCAATTGCTTGCCTTCGAGGGTCAGGCTGTCGCCCTTGAGCACGTCCGGGACGATGGTTTTCGCCGGCACGTCGGCGCCCATTTTCGGTCCCCAGTAGGCCAGTTTGCCGTCGACGGTGTGCTTGATGTGATCGACGGTCGGCTGCGAAGCCAGGACTTTCGCTTGCGGGAATGCTTTGGTCAGTGTGTCGAGGCCGAAGTAGTAATCCGGGTCGCCATGGCTGATGTAGATGGTGGTCAATTGCTTGCCGCTGGCGCGGATCTTTTCCACCACCTGTTCGGCC
This sequence comes from Pseudomonas sp. Sample_14, assembly GCF_004307515.1. Lineage (NCBI taxonomy): Bacteria > Pseudomonadati > Pseudomonadota > Gammaproteobacteria > Pseudomonadales > Pseudomonadaceae > Pseudomonas > Pseudomonas sp. Sample_14. The sequence continues at coordinate 10,570 of NZ_RCOC01000062.1, forward strand.
TGGGATTTGCCGAATTGCGCATCGACCAGAATTGCTTCTTTCTCACCGCTGACCAGCACCGAGCTGACCGGGAAAATCGCCTGGGTGCCCGGATTGTAGACATCAAGGCTCAGCTCGGCGGCGGATGCATGGGCGGCAAAGCCGAAAAATGCCGCGGCGAGCAGAACGCGTTTGAAGGGGGTGAAGCCGATCATTTGTTGCTCCGGATTACGAATGCCAGTCTGGCGATGCAACAGAGCTTAGTTGCCAGACTCAGTACAAAAAATGCGATGCTTGGACATAGTTTGTTTCTGAAAGCGGGCAAATCATGGATCGGCTTCAAGCAATGCGGGTATTCGTCACGGTAGTGGACCTGGGCAGCCAGTCGGCGGCGGCCGACCACCTCGAGCTGTCGCGGCCGGTGGTGTCGCGCTATCTGGCGGAGCTGGAAGACTGGGTCGGCGCGCGGCTGATGCACCGCACCACGCGCAAATTGAGCCTGACCGCCGCCGGCAGTGAAATCCTCCCGCGCTGTCGGCAGATGCTCGACTTGTCGCACGACATGCAGGCCGCCGTCAGCGAACCCGAGGACGCGCCTCGCGGATTGCTGCGGATCAGCGTCAGCACCTCGTTTGGCCAAGCGCAACTGGCCGATGCGGTCGCGGCGTACGTCAGGCTTTACCCCGGCGTGAGCATCGATCTGCAGATGCTCGACCGCACGGTGAATCTGGTCGATGAACGCATCGATCTGGCGATTCGCACCAGCAATGATCTTGATCCGAATCTGATCGCCCGGCGCCTGACCGTGTGCCGCTCGGTGGTCTGCGCAGCGCCGGCTTATCTGCTTGAGCATCCGGCGCCGCAGACAGTTGAGGATTTGAGCCGACATAACTGCCTGACCCATTCCTATTTCGGCAAAAGCCTGTGGCATTTCGAGGAGGATGGCGAACCGGTTTCGGTACCGGTGCAGGGCAATATCAGCGCCAACGAGGCCAGCACCCTTCTGCGCGCAACCCTGGCCGGCGCGGGCGTGGCGATGCTGCCGACCTACCAGGCTGGCGTGCATATTCACAACGGCGAACTGCTGCGTTTGCTGCCACACGCAGAACCGCGCCAGATGAATATCTACGCGGTGTACGCCTCACGTAAACACATGCCGGCGGCACTGCGAAGCATGCTCGACTTCCTCGTGCAGCGCTTTCCCGAAGCCCCGGCCTGGGATGCCGACCTGTAAACCCGATCCCTTGTGGGAGCGAGCCTGCTCGCGAAGAGGCCAGTACTTTCAACATTGATGTCGCTTGCACCACCGCCTTCGCGAGCAGGCTCGCTCCCACATGGGCATCAATTCGCTGAATGGCCGGCTAAATCCTCAAGCGCACTCGCTGGCAAGTGCGCGCCGCTGACCTATGCTCAAAGTAATACCGCAAGGTAGACGTTCAGAGGTCGAACACCATGAACATCAAAACAAAAAGATACGCCGCCATTTTCATCACCTGCGCCGCCACGCTGGCGCTGTACGGCACCGCTGCCTGGCGGGTCGAGCAGTTGCGCCAGCTGCCGCGCGAGTATGCGAGCTGCAACTATGAGCGGTGTATTCCGCACAATGCCACGCTGAACGCATTGCGCTGACAAGACTGACCTGGAATGCATCCCTTGTGGGAGCGAGCCTGCTCGCGAAAGCGGTGTGTCAGTCAACCAGGATGCTGGATGAAAGACCGTATTCGCGAGCAGGCTCGCTCCCACAGGGCTCATCAGCGCTTTCAGGATTGTTGCTCGGCCTTGAGTCGGTCGCGGAATGCCTTTGGCGAAATCCCCACCCGGCGACGGAACAGGCGCGTGAAGTTGGTCGGATCGGAAAAACCCAACAACTCCGACATCTCGTAAATCGTCATGCTGGTGTAGGTCAGCAGGCGCTTGGCTTCCAGCAACTGACGCTCGTGCATGATCTGCAACGCCGGTTGCCCGGCCAGTTCACGGCAGGTGCCGTTGAGGTGCGACACAGAGATGCCCAGGCGATGGGCGAGGTCTTCGACCTTGACGTGCTGGCGGTAAGTCTCTTCCACCAACTGAATGAAACCGTTGAGGTATTCGCGCTGGCGTTGCGGCCGTTGGCTGGCCTTGTGCCGAACGATCGCCTGGCGGCTGACCCAGACCATGATCACACTGACCAGCGAATGCATGAGCATTTCCCGCGCCGGTTGATGGCCGTTGTACTCGGCCTGCAACACTGAAAACAGGCTGTTGAGATAATCGCCATCCTTGCCGGCCGGGTAGTTTTCCGCCCGAGCCAACGCGTGTACCGAATCGCCCAGTTGCGCCTGCAAATGGTTGATCAGCGGCGTGGCCAAGGTGACGATGAAGCCTTCAACATCTTCGGAAAAACGAAAGCCGTGCACCGACAACGGTGGCAGCACCTGTATCGCCGGAGTCTCGAGTTGCGTGCGCTGGCCTTCGATTTCGAGCTCTGCCTGACCTTTGAAAACGAACAGCAGCTGGCATAGATCCGCGTGGCGGTGAGGTTTGATTTCCCATTGGTGTTCGCGACTGCGCGAGGAAATGGTTTCACAGTGCAGCAAGTCCGGGGTCGGCCAGTCCAGGCTTTCACCATAGAGCTTGAACACCGGAATAGAAGGCAGGGCAGGCTTGTTCATACTTCAATCCAGGCCTCTGGTTTTTGGGCGATAATCGCACCGATTGGCAGAATGTACAGGTATCGGCTCAGTTTTCACCTTCAATTGACAGACCCGCAAGGGAAAAATGCAAGCACTCGATCCATAAAATCATTCACCGGCTGTTGCTGCGTGAAGCTTGCGAGTCATAAAAACAATGAAAACCCTGAAAACCCAAGTCGCCATTATCGGCGCCGGTCCTTCCGGACTGCTCCTCGGCCAGTTGCTGCACAACGCTGGCATCGACACCCTGATCCTCGAACGCCAGACGCCCGATTACATTCTTGGGCGCATCCGTGCCGGTGTGCTTGAACAAGGCATGGTAGAGCTGCTGCGTGAGGCCGGCGTCGGTCAGCGAATGGATGCCGAAGGTCTGGTTCATGGCGGCTTTGATCTGGCGCTGGACGGGCGTCAGGTGCACATCGACCTGCACGCGCTGACCGGCGGCAAAACAGTAATGGTCTACGGCCAGACCGAGGTCACCCGCGACCTGATGGCCGCTCGTCGGGAGGCCGGCGCGCCAACAATTTATCAAGCGAGCAATGTCGTTCCCCATGGCATGAAAAGCGACGAAGCTTTTGTCACCTTCGAAAAGGACGGTGAAAGCTGGCGCGTTGATTGCGATTACATCGCCGGTTGCGATGGTTTCCATGGCGTCGCGCGGCAGTCGATTCCGGCCGATTGCCTGAAGGTTTTCGAGCGGGTCTACCCGTTCGGCTGGCTGGGCATTCTCGCCGACACACCGCCGGTCCACGATGAATTGGTCTACGCCCGCCACGAACGCGGCTTCGCCTTGTGCAGCATGCGTTCGGCCACGCGTACCCGCTATTACCTGCAAGTGCCGGCGGATGAAAACGTCGATGACTGGAGCGATCAGCGTTTCTGGGATGAGCTGAAAAAACGCCTGCCGGATGCCCTCGCGGAAAAACTGGTGACCGGTCCTTCGATCGAAAAAAGCATCGCGCCGCTGCGCAGTTTTGTCGTCGAGCCAATGCAGTACGGGCGCATGTTTCTCGTCGGCGACGCCGCCCATATCGTCCCGCCCACTGGCGCCAAGGGCTTGAACCTGGCCGCCAGTGATGTCAGCACGTTGTTCAATATTCTGCTGAAGGTGTATCGCGAAGGCCGCACCGATCTGCTGGAAAAATACTCGGAGATCTGCCTGCGCCGAGTATGGAAAGCCGAACGGTTTTCCTGGTGGATGACGTCGATGCTGCATCGCTTCGACGATCACGATGAGTTTAGCCAGCGCATCAGCGCGTCGGAACTGGACTACTTTGTCAGCTCGCAAGCCGGGCAAAAAACCATTGCAGAAAATTACGTCGGGCTTCCGTACGAGGCTATCGAATAGCCTGCTATCGACTTACACTGGCGAGCACTTACCCGCTCGCCTTGTCCATGCGGGTCAATCACTGCCCGCAGGTTTTCCGTGACCACTCTCAATCAGCCTGAAACGCCCAAACCGGCCATTCGCAGCGTGCTGGTCGCCTTGATGATGGCGATCTTCCTCGGTGCGCTGGACCAGACCATCGTCGCCGTGTCGATGCCGGCGATCTCCGCGCAATTCAAGGACGTCAGCCTGCTGGCCTGGGTGATTTCCGGCTACATGGTGGCGATGACCGTGGCGGTGCCGATCTACGGCAAGCTCGGCGACCTGTACGGGCGGCGCAAACTGATGCTGTTCGGTATGGGCCTGTTCACCCTCGCCTCGCTGTTCTGCGGCATGGCGCAGAGCATGGAACAACTGGTGCTGGCGCGGATCCTTCAGGGCATCGGCGCCGGCGGCATGATCTCGGTGAGTCAGGCGATCATCGGCGACATCGTCCCGCCGCGTGAACGCGGGCGCTATCAGGGTTACTTCAGCAGCATGTACGCCGTGGCCAGCGTCGCCGGTCCGGTGCTCGGCGGCTACATGACCGAATACCTGTCGTGGCGCTGGGTGTTTCTGATCAACCTGCCGCTGGGCCTCGGCGCCTGGTGGGTGGCGCGACGTAATCTGCGCGGCTTGCCGATTCCGCAGCGCAAACCGGTGATCGATTACCTCGGCACGGTGCTGATGATCATCGGCCTGACCGCGTTGCTGCTCGGCATCACCGAAGTCGGCCAGGGTCATTCATGGCGCAGCAGCGAAGTGCTCGGCCTGTTCGCTTGTGCCGTGGTGGTATTGGCGCTGTTCGTCTGGCATGAACGCCGGGCGCGCGAGCCGTTGCTGCCGATGCACCTGTTCGCCAATCGTAATGCCCTGCTGTGCTGGTGCACGATTTTCTTCACCAGTTTCCAGGCCATCTCGCTGATCGTGCTGATGCCGCTGCGTTTCCAAAGCGTCACCGGCGCGGGTGCCGACAGCGCCGCGTTGCACTTGCTGCCTCTGGCGATGGGCTTGCCGATCGGTGCCTATTTCGCCGGCCGCCGCACCTCGATCACCGGACGCTACAAACCGCAGATTCTCACTGGGGCGATCCTCATGCCGATCGCGATTCTCGGCATGGCCTTCAGTCCGCCACAAGCGACGCTGCTCAGCGGTTTGTTCATGTTGCTCAGCGGCATCGCTGGCGGCATGCAGTTCCCGACCTCGCTGGTCGGCACACAAAACTCGGTGGAACAACGCGACATCGGCGTCGCCACCAGCACCACCAATCTGTTCCGCTCACTGGGCGGTGCGGTGGGCGTGGCGTTGATGTCGGCGCTGCTGCTGGCGTTGCTGCACGACTCCAGCTTCGCCCATCTGGCGAACAGTTCGCTGATCAGCGAGGGGCATTCGGGCAACGTCCTGCTCGATGGCCTGAACGCAGCACCCGGCGAAGCGCAGAACGCTTTGCGCGCGGAGCTGCTGGTGACCTTCCGCCACTTGCTCTGGGTCAGCACGGCAGTGTCGTTGCTCGGGCTGGCGGCGGCGATTGCCATGCCGAACAACCTGCTGCGCGGGCGGGAGCACGGCGCGAAATGAGCCTTTTGCGCTGATCGTTCCCACGCTCTGCATGGGAATGCCTCAACGGACGCTCTGCGTTCGGCCTTGGATGGGACGCAGAGCGTCCCGGGCTGCATTCCCACGCGGAGCGTGGGAACGATCATCGCGCGCTCAAGGGCTGTAGTAGCCCACCGCGACGAGGAAATGCCCGACCTTTTTCAGGTACGCATGCTTGTCCTCGATCTTGCCGGTTACCGGATTTTTCCAGCGGTATTCGTATTCGCCTTCATCCTGCTTGCCGATCAGCGCCAGAATCGGCTCGCCCACCGGTTTGCCTTCCGGATCCTTGACCTTGCCAAAATCAGTGTTGATCAAACGCAGATTGGTGCCGTGGGCGACATAACGCTGGTTGTTCAGATCGACCACGAAGACATACAGGTCATCCTGCAAGTAACCGCCCTTGAGTGAGTTGATCGCGGTCAGCGTGCCTTTCTCGTCCTTGCTCAGATCTGTCGCGGCTTTGTCCAGCAAGGCCCTGGCCTGCTCAGCCGAAGCCCGTGGCAGGTAGTAACCCACCGCGAGAATGCGCTGCCCGACGCGCTGATAGAACACATGCTTGCGCTCGACCTTACCGTCGGCCCAGTTCTGCCAGCGGTATTCGGCCTGCTGGATGCCATTGCCTTCCGGCACTTTCAGCGCATCCTTGAACGCCTTCTGCAGATCCGGCCCGAGCACTTCGCTGACATCACGGCCGATCAGCGCCGATGACGGCCCGCCACTGGCAAGCATGACGCCTTTGGTGTCGAGGACGAACACGTAGCGATCCTTGTCGACGAACTCACCCTGGCGGCTGAAGGCGGCGAAGGCCTTGTCACCATTGTCGTGGTAGTAGGCCAAGGCTTTTTCCAGCAGGGCGATAGCGGCCTGACTGTCCTCCTTGGCGGCGGTGGCGGCGCTGGCCTGGCCGAAACCGGCCAACAGCATCAGGCCGAGCCAGACCACTTTATGCAAAAACCCCATAGCGCATCCCTCGTTCTTTTTGGTGTCTCAAGAGCGTAGACGGCTTGGGCTGATGTACGAGTATTCAGAATGATGCAGGGGATTACAGGTCCCTGTGGTAAAGGGACAAAGCCTCCCGGGCAACAGATCAGTCGCTACGGGCGGGAATTGATCTGCTGCTGGAGATTCTGGATCTGCGCCTGCAAGGTATTCAGGTTGCGGGTCATCTGCGCGCGGAACGCATCGAACTCGGCGGTGTTGCCGCCACCCTGTGGCGCTGCCGGGCGGTTGTCCTGCTGACTTTTCAGCACCACGATGTCCTGCTCCAGACGATCGATCGCCGCGCTCGGATTGCCCTGTTTCTTCAGCGCGGCGATATCGGCGCCGAGGCTTTTGAACTGGGCGTCGAAGGCTTTCAACTGCGCATCGACCTTGCTGGTATCGGCCGGGGTGCTTTTGATGGTCGCCAGCTCGGCACTCAAGGCTTTGACCTGAGCCTGCAATTGGGTATTGGCGTTCTGTTGTTCGGTGGTCTGCGCGGTCATCTGCGCCAGCCGCTTGTCCAGTTCGCTGGCCTGCCCGGCCACGCCTTGCTGCTGCTTGCTCTGGTCGAGCAGCTTGCCTTCGAGTTGTTTGATCTGCAGCTTCAGCGCTTCGCTGTCACTGCTGACGTTGCTCTGGCTGGCGACAACCTTGCCGGAAATATCCTGCAGGCGCCCCGCCGCTTCCTCGCTGATGCGGGCGAAGCTTTCCTGGGTGGCGACCAGTTGCTGCTCCATCAGCGAGATCTGCTGGAAGCTCCACCAGGCCAGACCGATGAAGGCAAAAAACAACGCGCCGACCAGCGCCCACAGCGGCCCGGTGCTGGCGGCCTTGACCTTGACCACTGGCGCGTTGCGCGAATGCACGGAAGTGCGGGGGCCGGGCGCGATGTCATCGTCATCGAACGGGTCGGCGCGCAGGCTTGGCACGTTGTCGAAATCGTCGTCGTGGGCATCGTTTCGCATGGACATTGAGGCAACCTTTGGCAAACGCGGTGATGGCTAAATGCTGCGAAGTATAACCGCCGCAGCCGCAGGCATTGACCCTCAACCCGCAAGGCGGTTCATTGCCGCCCGGCCGAATCGTTTCAACGGATGTCCTGGGCTTTCCACCACGCACAGAACTCATCGAGGGCCGCCCACAGGCTGACTTTCGGATCGTAGTCGAGATAATGCCGGGCGCGGCTGATGTCGAGGGTGAAATTTTTTTTCAGGACCTGCATGCCCAGGCGCGACAGGGTCGGCTCAGGGCGTCCCGGCCAGAGCATGCACGCGCCTTCGTTGAGCGCCGCGACGCTGTAGGCCAGACCGTAGGAGCGATATTTGCGCACCTGATCGACGTCCATCCGCCGCATTACGTAATTGACCACATCCCACAGCGGCACCGGCGTGCCGTTGCTGATGTTGTAGGCCTTGCCCAGCGCCGAACCTTGGGCCAACAGGCTGCTGAGCATGGCTTCGTTGAGATTTTGCACGCTGGTGAAATCGACCTTGTTCAAGCCGTTGCCGATGATCGCCAGCCGGCCCTTGCGCTGCATCTTCAGCAGGCGCGGGAAGATGCTCATGTCACCGGCACCGGTGACGAAACGCGGGCGCAGGGCGATGGTTTCCAGACCGAATTCCTGCGCGCCGAAGACTTTCTGCTCGGCCAGATATTTGGTCGCGGCGTAGGGATGCTTGAAGCGTTTGGGCACTTGCTCTTCGGTCAGACCGAGATGGTCGCGGCCATCGAAATAGATCGATGGCGACGACAGATGCACCAGCCGCCGCACCCGCTGCTTGAGGCACGCTTCGACGACGTTTTCGGTGACTTCGACGTTGCCCTGATGAAAGTCCTGATAACGCCCCCACACGCCGACAGCACCGGCGCAATGCACCACGGCTTCGACATCGTTGCACAGGTCGTGCACCAGATCGGCGTCGGTCAGATCGCCCGGCACGAACTCCGCGCCCCGGCGCACCAGATGCTCGACGCTCTCGGCCCGGCGACCGTTGACCCGCACTTCAAGGCCCTGCTCCAGGGCGAAACGCGCAAAGCGCCCGCCAATAAAGCCGCTGGCGCCGGTAACCAAAATCTTCATCAAAAACTCCAGGGAAGCAGCTGCAAGCTTCGAGCTTTCAGCTGCAAGTTGAAACGGTGCGTGTTCTTGCCGCTTGCAGCTTGACGCTTGTTGCTGCGTTCAAGCCACTAGCCATTGCTTTGAGGAGCGCAGCAGTTGTTCGGTCAATAGATTCAGCAATTGGCCGCCATTGCGCCAATGATGCCAGTACAGCGGCACGTCGATCGGTTTATCTGGCAGCAATTCGCGCAGCACCCCGCGTTGCAATTGCTCGCGCACCTGCAGTTCCGGCACCAGGCCCCAGCCCAGACCTGCTTCGGTCAGGCGAATGAAGCCTTCGGAAGACGGGCATAAGTGATGCTCGAACGCGCCGTCGACGCCCAACAGCGCCAGATAGCGATGCTGAAGAAAATCGTCCGGGCCGAACACCAGCGCCGGGGTGCGCGGCAGCTGTTCGGCGCGCACGCCATCGGGAAAATGCCGGGCGATGAAGGCCGGGCTGGCCAAGGCGCGATAACGCATGGCGCCGAGCAATACGCTGCGTGCGCCGGCCACCGGGCGCTCGCTGGCGCAGAGACACGCAGCCACTTCACCGGCACGCATGCGTTTGAGGCCGACGGTCTGGTCTTCGACGATCAGGTCGAGCAACAAATGCTGCTCGGCGCAGAAACCGCCGACGGCCGCGGCCCACCAAGTGGCGAGGCTGTCGGCGTTGAGGGCGATGCGCAGGCGATCGGGCAGGCCTTCTTCGTCCAGCGCCGGCACCACCGATTGCAGGTCGCGCTCGAGCAGACGCACCTGCTGCACATGGTTGAGCAAGCGTCGGCCGATCTCGGTCGGCGCTGGCGGTGTTCCGCGCACCAGCACTGGCTGGCCGACCCGCGCTTCAAGCAATTTGATGCGCTGGGAGATCGCCGACTGCGACAGGCCCAGCACCTGCGCGGCGCGATCGAATCCGGCCTGCTCGACCACAGCGGCGAGCGCGGAAAGCAATTTATAGTCGAACATCAGTTTTCCTAATGTGCGATCAGCACTATTGGTTTTTCTTATACAGCGTCACACCGGAGAATAGCCAGCAAGCACTCTCTTTCAAGGATCTCTCCCATGTGGCAAAGCTACGTAAACGGCCTGTTGGTGGCGTTCGGCCTGATCATGGCGATCGGCACGCAGAACGCTTTTGTCTTGGCGCAAAGCCTGCGCCGTGAACACCATTTGCCGGTGGCGGCATTGTGCGTGGTGTGTGACGCAATTCTGGTCGCGGCCGGGGTGTTCGGCCTGGCGACGATTCTGGCGCAGAACCCGACCCTGCTGGCGATTGCCCGTTGGGGCGGCGCGACGTTTCTGATCTGGTACGGCAGCCAGGCGCTGCGCCGGGCCTGCTCGAAACAGAGCCTTGAGCAAGGCGAAAACCAGACCGTGCGTTCGCTGCGCGCAGTGATGCTCAGCGCTCTGGCGGTGACCTTGCTCAACCCCCACGTTTATCTGGATACGGTATTGCTGATCGGCTCGCTGGGCGCGCAGCAATCGGTGCCGGGCGCTTATGTGGTCGGCGCGGCGAGTGCATCGTTGCTGTGGTTTTTCACCCTGGCCCTTGGCGCGGCATGGCTGGCACCGTGGCTGGCCCGCCCGAGCACCTGGCGCATTCTCGATCTGGTGGTGGCATTGATGATGTTCGCCGTGGCCGCGCAGTTGATCATCGCCGGATGAATTATTGCTGAAGGCTCTGGAACCTCTATCCCACACAGTTGTTGCGTGGTTAAGGCGCGACCCCGGTGCTATGATCCGAACCCTGCGCCGCAAAGAGTAAAAACTCGCCGGTGCATTTCCGGCCGCCCGTGATCGGCCTTGCGCTCACCGCAACAGACCTGATTAGGAGAATCATCATGGCTTTCGAATTGCCGCCGCTGCCTTACGCACACGATGCCCTGCAGCCGCACATCTCCAAGGAAACCCTGGAGTTCCACCACGACAAGCACCACAACACCTACGTCGTGAACCTGAACAACCTGGTGCCAGGCACCGAGTTTGAAGGCAAGACCCTGGAAGAAATCGTCAAGACTTCTTCGGGCGGCATCTTCAACAACGCCGCTCAGGTCTGGAACCACACTTTCTACTGGAACTGCCTGGCGCCAAACGCCGGCGGTCAACCAACCGGCGCCCTGGCAGACGCCATCAACGCAGCGTTCGGTTCGTTCGACAAGTTCAAGGAAGAATTCAGCAAAACCTCGATCGGCACCTTCGGTTCCGGCTGGGGCTGGCTGGTGAAAAAAGCTGACGGTTCCCTGGCCCTGGCCAGCACCATCGGCGCCGGCAACCCGCTGACCAGCGGCGACACCCCGCTGCTGACCTGCGACGTCTGGGAACACGCTTACTACATCGACTACCGCAACCTGCGTCCGAAGTACGTTGAAGCGTTCTGGAACCTGGTCAACTGGAAGTTTGTGGCCGAGCAGTTCGAAGGCAAAACCTTCACCGCTTAAGCTGCGCGCCAGATGAAAAACCCGGCTTCGCAGACTGTGTGAAAACGCACTGACGGCGGTTCCAGCAAACGCCCCGACTTGTACGGGGCGTTTGCTTTTGTGCTCACAGCAAACGAAAAAAGGCGTTTCAGCCCATCAGCGCCATCATCTGGCGGACGCCCAACACGTTAATTGCTCTTTTCAGGTTGTAGGCGTTCACCGCCAAGGCCA
>NZ_RCOC01000049.1:0-21250 GCF_004307515.1 Pseudomonas sp. Sample_14
TACCGGCCTGTCACGCCGGGGGTCGCGGGTTCGAGTCCCGTCCGCTGCGCCATATCTGTTTCAAGGACCACTGAACGCCTTGAAGCGCCGAAACCAGCCATCGGCTGAATCGGATCGATAGCAAAGACCCTGGTCGAAAGACCGGGGTTTTTTGTGTCTGAAATTTGGTTATTCCTCTTCCTCTCTCCTTAAGTCCACGCGAATCCCTGTGGGAGCGAGCCTGCTCGCGAAAGCGCCGGCACATTCAAAATCTGTATTGCCTGGAAAAACGTTTTCGCGAGCAGGCTCGCTCCCACATAGGCTCGCTCTGCCATCTCGGCGGATCGGATGCGGTGCCACGTCGCATTGATTTTTTTGATTATTTAGTCAGGTTTTTGTAACTGGTTGTTTGCTGTGGGCGCAGAAACCTTTAAAGTTAACCTTTCGGTCAGCTTTGCACTGTCAACACAGCTCTTTGCTTCGCCAGAAAGAGCTTCTGCACGACTCGAGATCCCCAGTAGATAACCACAAGGGCGGACCTATAACCGCCCAGAGGATGATCCATGTCCAACCGTGAAATATCCCGGCGCTCGTTCCTTCAGGGCGGGCTGGTGGCGGGTGTGAGCGTTACGCTTACGCCGCTCAGCAGTCAGGCGCTGGCTGCCTTGATGGAAAACAGCGTCACCGTGCCGTCCGAGAAATGGCTCGGCAATAACGGCAAGGCGCGGCAACGCAACGATGCCTTGTCCAAGGTCTGCGGCAGCAAGGTGTTTGCCCGCGACATCCGCGCCAAGGACATGCCCGGCTGGCCTGAGCAACAGGGTCACGCCATGCTGCTGAAAACCATCAAGGCCGACCGCATCTACGCAGGCTACGACCTGTCGTGGCTCGGCGCCGATCTGCAGCCAGACCGCATCGTTACCGCTGCCGATCTGGACAAGGACGGTATCGTCTTCCCCGAAGAGCACGCGCCTGATCCATTGCTGCCGGAAGGCAAAGTGCCGATGTTCATCGGTCACCCGGTAGCGATTCTGATCTGGAACGATTTCGAGCGTTTCCGTCAGGCCAAGAATCAACTCAAATTCAATGACAAAGCGATTCGTTACGGCGCCAAAGTGCCGTTCTACGAAGGCGATCCCTACGGCAGCTTCCGCTACGTGCGCGTCGGCGGCGCGACCTCGGCGGACGAAGACGAGTTCGCCAGCCTCAAGGATTCGATCCTGTTCCCGATGCTGAAGAACCGCCGTCCAGTCTGGAATGCATCGCCGAACCTGCATGGCAACCTCACCGAGCGCGGCCTGTTCTACGCCGACCGCATGAAGCAGGAAATCGACACGCCGCCAGACAACTGGCTGGTGTTCGATGAGCGCTACAAGACGCCGTCGATCGAACCGGCCGCCCTCGAGCCGGACAACGGCAACGGCTGGTACGACCCGAAAACCAAAACCCTGCATTTCGTCGTGGCGACGCAGTGCCCGCTGGAAGTCGCGACCGAGACCGCGAAGATGATCGGGCCGTCGCGTTTCGGCTTGTCCAATCTGAACATGCACCCGGGCTATACCGTCGGCTATGGCTCCAAAGACCACAACATTTTTGTCTACTACGCAGCCCTGGCTGCGCTGTACGGCGCCGGTGTGCCGGTGCGTCTGGCCAACGACCGCTACGAGCAGTTCCAGAGCGGCATCAAGCGTCACCCGTTCGACATCCGCTACCAGTTGGCCGTGGACAAGAATGACTACACCTTCAAGATTTTCCGCGCGGAAATGAGCGTCGACGGCGGCGGTCGGGTCAACTACAGCCCATCGGTGGCGGCGGTTGGCGCCACGGCTGCGCAGTCGATCTACTACATGCCGCAGAACGACTTGCAAGTCACCGCGTATCACTCGCGCGCGGTCGAGGCGGGTTCGATGCGCGGTTACGGCACTCTGCAAAGCATGGCGGCGACCGAAATGATGGTCGACGAGATCGCCAATCGCCTGGGTGTCGACGCCATCGATTTGCGCCGCAGGAATGCCCTGAGCTCCGGCATGAAAAACACCCAGGGCGCAATCCCGGCCGGTGCACTGCGCCTGCACGAAATTCTCGACAAGGCCTCGGTGCACGAAGTCTGGAAAAATCGCGACACGATCAAGCAGCAACGTGAAGCGGCAGACCCGGATAACTGGTACGGCGTCGGTTTCGCCATCTGCCAGAAAGACTTCGGCACCGGCTCCGAAGCGCCGATGGCCAGCATCGAATTCACTGCAGACGGGCGCATTACTCTGCGCCACATCGGTATCGAAATCGGTACCGGCATGTCCACTTCGCAAGCCTTGGTCGTTGCCGATTTCCTCGGCAGCCCGGCGCACGAGGTGAAGACCGGCGAAACCGAATGGCAGGAAATGCAGCTGATCACCAGCGGCAACCCTTACATCATGAGTCAGGCCGAGCAGGACAATCTGCTGCGCAACCCGCGCTGGGTCGGCAAGCTGGCGTCGGCGTCTTCGGCGACCAACTCCGCCTATTACTTCAGCCATGCAACCCGTGAAGCGGCGCGGGTGCTGTTCAACCATGGTTTGTGGCCGGCGGCGCTGGAGATATGGCGTCAGGGGCCGTACGGCGGTCAGGCCAACCCTTACGTGGTGCGCCGCGAAGATGCGCATTGGGTCGATGGCAAGCTGACCGCCAACGGTATGCAGCCGCTGAGTTTCGAGGAGCTGACCAAGCGCGCCCACGAACGCGGTCTGGTGACTGGCGCCACGGTGCATGGTTTCAACCGCTGGAGCTGGGCCGAGGCTGAATACAGCATCGACGGCGTGCGCGAGCGTCTGCCGCTCGACGGTCTGGCGGTGAAATATGGCGATGGCGCGCCGCAAGCGAAGAAAGCGCAGATGAACAGCGCCGGCTTCCACCTGCTCGATCGGCAGAACGTCAACTACCCGGTAGTGCAGTTGAACAACGCTGCCGTGACCTATTACAGCCCGGTCGCGACGCTGGTCGAGTTGAAGGTCAATAAAGGCTCGGCGGAAGTCGAGGTGCTCAACCACCATTCGTGGATCGAGTGTGGTCGGGTGCTGGTTGAAGAGTTGGTCAAGGGCCAGCTCGAAGGCGGTATCGCCATGGGTATTGGTCATGCGCTGATGGAAGAGATGCCGCTGTACGAAGGCGGGCCGGGGGAGGGTGACTGGAACTTCAACCGCTATCGTCTGCCGATGGCCCGTCACGTTGCCGTGTGGAAACAGACCGCGGAAATTCTGCCGCCGCTGTCGCCGAGCGATCCGTCCAAGGGCATCGCCGAAGTGGTGATGATCCCGATTGTCGGTGCCATCGGTAACGCCGTGGCGCACGCCATCGGGAAACGTGTTCGTGACTTGCCTATCACCGCTGCGCGCATCAAGGAGGCCCTCAATGGCTAACCGTCCGCTTCAACTGACCCTCAATGGTCAATCCGTCGGCCCGGTGGACATCCCTGATGACCTGCCGATGATCGACTACCTGCACGAATACAAAAACCTCACCGGCTCGCGGCTGGGTTGCGGTCAGGGGATCTGCCACGCCTGTGTGGTGATCGTCGATAACCCCGACGGCACCAGCGAAGAAGTGCGCACCTGCATCACCGGTGCGCATTACTTCGAGGGCAAGAAAGTCCGCACCATCGAAGGCCACGCCACTCGCGACGAGCAGGGCCAGGTCACCGAGCTCAATCCGATCCAGCAGCGCTTTGTCGACGAGTTCGCCTTCCAGTGCAGCTACTGCGCGCCAGGCTTCGTCAACGCCGCGACCGTGTTGGTCGAGAAGCTGCAGCGCCAGCCGATCGTCAAAAGTCAGCTGGAACAGGTGATCGAGGACAGCCTCGGCCATCACGTCTGCCGCTGCACCGGGTACGTGCGTTATTACAACGCCACGCGCAACGTGCTGACCGATCTTGGTCTGGTCAAGGAGGGTTGAGCATGAAGCGTTTACTGACCCGCCTGGCCCTCGCGGTCGGACTGGCTGCGCCGCTTATGGCGGCCCACGCCGACGATCAGATCAAGCGCGGCGAATACCTCGCCCGCGCCGCCGACTGCATGGCCTGCCACACCGCACCGGGTGGCGCGCCGTATGCCGGCGGCCTGCCGATCGTCTCGCCATTCGGCACGATCTACGGCACCAACATCACCCCGAGCAAAGAGCACGGCATCGGTCTGTACAACGATGACGAGTTCTTCGCTGCGCTGACCGAAGGCAAGCGGCGCGACGGTGCGAATCTGTATCCAGCGATGCCGTACACCTCGTATCACCTGATGCCGCGCGCCGATTCCGATGCGATTCACGCGTATCTGAAAACCATCGAGCCGATCGAACGCGCCGCGCCGGTGACCAGCCTGAGCTTTCCGTTCAATGTGCGTCTGGGTCTGACCGGCTGGAACATGCTCTACGGCAAAGACGTCAAGCTGGAGCCGGCCGAAGGCAAAAGTGAGGCGTGGAAGCGCGGCCAGTACATGGTCGACGTTCTCGGTCACTGCGGCGAATGCCATACGCCACGCGGCCTGCCCGGCGCGATGCAAATGGACAAGCGCATGACCGGCGGCATCCTCAATGGTTATCTGGCACCGAGCCTGCTGGCCACCGACCTGGCCGCGCGCGGCTGGAATCAGCAGGATCTGAGCACGTTTCTGAAGCATGGCATGAGCGCGCAAGGAACGATGTTCAACGAAATGTTCCCGGTGTTTCACAACAGCACTCAAGGTCTGAGCGATGCTGACCTGGCGGCAATGGCGACATTCCTGCTCGGCGAGCAACCGCCGCCAGCCAAAGAGCTCGTCGAGGTGCCGCTCGACAAGCTCAGCCCGAGTGCTCAGCGCGGGCGTCAGGAATACCTGAACGTCTGCGCCGGTTGTCACGCGGCTGGCGGTGAAGGCAAACCGCACATCGCCGTGGCCATGCGTGGCAACACGACGTTGCGCCTGGAAGATCCGCGCAACTTGTTGCGAGTGATCGAGGATGGTATCGGCGAACAGAAGTTCTCCGGGTTCGAGCACATGCAGCCGATGCCGGGGTTTGCTGAAAAGCTCAGTCCTGAGCAATTGACCGATCTGCTCAACTACCTGCGTCAGGGTTGGGGCGGGCAGGGCGCTGAACTGGCGGTGAGCGAAGTGCAGAAGCTGCAAGCCGACGCGCCGAGCGTCGAGCACAAGGCCCACTGATATGCAGCATCTCGATCTGCAAGTGGTGCGTCGGGCGCTGGAATGGTCGGTGGCCGGGCAGCGAATCTGGCTGTGCACGGTGCTGACCACTTACGGCTCGGCACCGCGCGCGCCGGGTTCGCTGCTCGCGGTGAACGAAGGCGGGCAGTGGATCGGTTCGCTATCGGGCGGTTGCGTCGAGGAGGATTTCCTTGAGCGCGTCGCCGAAGGTGCGTTTCTCGAAGCGGTAAGCGTCGTGCGTTACGGCGAAGGCGATGATCCGCGCTCGCGGGTCAGTCTGCCTTGCGGCGGCATTCTTGATGTGCTGGTTGAGAAACTTGACGCCGACTGCGCGGTGCAGGCGCACCTGCGTGAACTGGAATCGGCGCTGCTGGGTCAGCGTCGTCTGCTTCGCGAAGTTGATCTGGCCAGCGGTGCGCGCACTCTGTTTGCTGATCGCGAGCAGGGCGCGCGGATCGAGCGTGAGATCGATCGGGTGCGCATTCGTGTCGGTGCAGCACAGCGCTTGTTGCTCGCCGGGTACTCCAGTGTGGCGCAGGCCTGTGCCGAGTTCGCGGTAGGGCTTGGCTTCGAAGTGATTCTGTGCGATCCGCGTGATGAAGTGCTTGAAGGCGTGGTGCTCAATAGCGTGGAAATCCGTCGACAGTTGCCTTCGGTGTTCATTGCCGACGGTGGTTGTCATCGCGATACGGCGGTAGTGGCGTTGACCCATGATCCGCGCATCGACGATCTGGCGATGATGGAAGCGGTGCGCACCGAAGCGTTTTACATCGGTGTGATGGGATCGCAGCAGACGTCGCAGAAACGCTTCGAGCGCTTACGCCGCATTGGTGGCTTGAGTGAGGCAGAGCTGGCGCGGGTTCATGCGCCGATCGGCCTCAACCTCGGCAGCAAGACACCGGCGGAAATTGCGCTGGCGGTGCTGGCGGATATCCTGCGGATTCGTAGCGGGATCGCTCGGGATCAGCTCTGATCCTAAGCCTTGCTGAATCTACTGTGGCGAGGGGATTTATCCCCGTTGGACTGCGCAGCAGTTCCCTCCTGCTCAAGAGGGGGCGCTGCGCACCCCCAACGGGGATAAATCCCTTCGCCACAATGGTGTTTATAGGCCGTACTTATCGCGCAGCCCGTAATACCAAGCACCCAGCGCGGCAAACGGTGTGCGCAGCAATTGCCCGCCGGGGAAGGGATAGTGCGGCAGGTCGGCAAAGGCATCGAAGCGCTCGGCCTGACCGCGCAACGCTTCGGCGAGGACCTTGCCCGCCAGGTGCGTGTAGGTGACACCGTGACCGCTGCAGCCCTGCGAGTAATAGATGTTGTCGCCCAGGCGCCCGACCTGCGGCAAGCGCGAAAGGGTCAACAGGAAGTTGCCGGTCCAGGCGTAATCGATCTTCACATCCTTGAGTTGCGGGAAAGCCTTGAGCATCTTCGGGCGGATGATCGCTTCGATGTTCGCCGGATCGCGAGCGCCGTAAACCACGCCGCCACCGAAGATCAAGCGCTTGTCGGCGGTCAGGCGATAGTAGTCGAGCAGATAGTTGCAGTCCTCTACGCAGTAATCCTGCGGCAATAGCGCCTTCGCCAGCTCATCGCCCAGTGGCTCGGTAGTGATCACTTGAGTGCCGCACGGCATCGATTTGGCCGCCAGTTCCGGTACCAGATTACCGAGGTAGGCGTTGCCGGCGACGATGATGAACCTGGCCCTGACCTTGCCCTGCGGCGTATGCACAACCGGATTGGCGCCGCGCTCGATGCGCACGGCAGGTGATTGCTCATAGATGGTGCCGCCGAGAGACTCGACTGCCGCCGCTTCTCCGAGCGCCAGATTCAGCGGATGGACGTGGCCGCCGCTCATATCGAGCATGCCACCGACGTACTGATCGCAACCCACCACTTCACGAATGCGGCGTTGATCCATCAATTCCAGCTGGGTGTGGCCGAAGCGCTCCCACAGGCGCTTTTGCGATTCCAGGTGCCCCATTTGTTTGGCGGAAAGGGCGGCGAATACACCGCCGTCCTTCAGGTCGCACTGAATATTGTATCTGGCCACGCGCTCGC
Source organism: Pseudomonas sp. Sample_14 (assembly GCF_004307515.1). Classification (NCBI taxonomy): domain Bacteria; kingdom Pseudomonadati; phylum Pseudomonadota; class Gammaproteobacteria; order Pseudomonadales; family Pseudomonadaceae; genus Pseudomonas; species Pseudomonas sp. Sample_14. The sequence continues at coordinate 7,203 of NZ_RCOC01000049.1, forward strand.
GAATGATCTGGCCACCTTCAAAGGCCATTTCGCCGAGCAGTTGCGCCTGCTTGGGGCCGACCGTGCGTTCAATGACGTCGATGTCGCGGCTATAGCTATTGACGATCTGCCCACCGTTGCGGCCCGAGGCGCCAAAACCGACTTTCGCCGCTTCCAGCACGGTTACGCGAAAACCGTTCTCCAACAGGAACAGGGCGGATGACAGCCCGGTATACCCGGCGCCGATCACACAGACGTCCGTCTCCACATCATCCTGCAGCACAGGGCGTGGTGGTACGGCATTGGCCGACGCAGCGTAATAAGACTCTGGGTATTGGGTGTTCGCCATCCTGCCGCCTCTGTTTAATATATTTTACGAGTGCGTCGATCCTACCCGAGTTGAAAAACCTCCGCCAGCCACCGGAAACTCTTCGTCGCTGAGGCTAAATTAAATATTTTGCATATTCATAGGGTTAGGTGAAAAAAAGGTGTTGACACCCCTCCGGAATTCCGTAGAATGCCGCCTCACAGCAGGCACGTAGCTCAGTTGGTTAGAGCACCACCTTGACATGGTGGGGGTCGTTGGTTCGAGTCCAATCGCGCCTACCAAACAAAATCCGCTCTGCTGGGCGGTCTGGAAGGGCTCACCGAAAGGTGGGCCCTTTTTTGTTGTCTGCGATTTGCAAAACCCCCACCTCAGAACGCCAGTTCGGCGCTCACCTCAACATAGTCGATCGTCTTGTCGCCGTGTCCCTCCTGATAGTGCTTCGTCATCTTCTCGTCCGCGTGGCCCAGCAGCGCCTGGATGTATTCCTGTTGGAAGTTTTGCTGCTCGTACAGCCATGCACCTAAAGCGCGGATCTCGTGAAAAGTGGGGCGCTCACCGGCGGGCACATGGTCATAAGCGTGCGCGGCGTCGCGGGCCTTGCTGAACTCCTTGGTCAGATAATCCGGCGTTACCGAGGTCCAGTGGTCCTTCGCGTCGATCTGTTCACGGCGCCGCGCCTTCGGTTTGTAGTGGATCAGATAAGGCGACACCAACGGCGATCGCAGGCACTCGCCGACGACTTCGCGCAGCGCGGCGCCCATGGTGATCTTCAGGTGAACCGGATTGTCGTAGCCCTGCGTCTTGCCCGGAGACACGGTCAGCGTGTTCTTGTCCATGTCGACCGCCGACTTCAGCCAGGTCACGATATCTTCGCGGCGCTGGAGGCTGGCCAGTGCCAGGCGGATTGCCCGCTTCAGCCAGGGCGGCGTGGTCGCCGCGCCGATGATCGTCTGTAGTCCTTCCAGCGTGTGCCGCTGGCGCTTCTTCTCGGCTTCCTTCTTGACCAGCGTCAGCTCGGCGCAATTGCGCTCGGCCAACCCCTTGGCCACGGCGAAAGCGAAGATCTGCACCCACAGCCCGCGATGCTTTGTGTAGGCATTGTTGCTGAACTGGTCCAGGTATTCAGCCATGACCAGCACGTCCATCTGCCCGATCAGGCGATCGCCGAGATCTTGCCGGTACCGCTCGAGCTTGAATTTGATCTCTTCCAGTGTCCGCGCCGCATAACCCTTGTCCACCAGCCATTCGTCATTGAACCGCTGCAGCAGGTTGCTCACCGTTGGCAACCGGTCGCCGGTCAGCAGGGTGAGCAGCGCCCCGTCATCGACGACCAGCGCCGCGACCTTGAGGTTTGCTGCGTGCGCGAGCTTGATTGCTTCCTCAAGTGGGCGGTTGATGCTGGTCATCAAGCCGGTAATGGGGTTCCGATACCGAAAATATTTACCATTCGGGTAAAGATTTGGCGGTAGCTTCCTGTTTTTGAGCGTGCGCGGCCGGGCAGCCATCAGCCTATCTCCAGCATCTTGGCCAGCAGGGGATCATCTGACCCCATCACGGCCGCCTGCACATCCACGAAATACATCCCGCCTTTTACTTCTCCTACCACTTCGCCTTCCTCAATCCATTTTTTCAACTGCTGCAAACTCGGCTTGCCGCCGACGTAGCGGAGCTTTCTGTATTCGCCTGCCTCCATAAGGCGCGGCAACTTGACCGTGATCTGGGCCAGAATTTTTGCCATTGTGATGCTCCATGCCGCCCGTGGCGGCAGAAGGTGGTGATGGGTTATGCGGCTTGGCGACTTGCCTGAGCTGCGTTCCGGCGTCGAGCCATGAGGAGTTGCAGTCGATAGGTTCGGAAGCGCCGACCATCTTGCGACCTGATCTCTTGAGCCAAGTCGGCCAAGTCCTCGTCGAGCCTGCCGAAGTAGTAGAGGTGCTCGCCATCGCCCATCCATTCGGGTTGGGCGATCGCCCAGCCTCGCGCTTCGAGGCAAGGCATGCAGGTTTTGCAGGAATCCATGCGCCCATCCCAGCAGCCAGACACAAGCTGGTATTTCTGGCCGGGCTCAATCAGGCCGTAGCACTCGCCGCACTTGTGCTGCTTGCGCGCGGTGGGCGTGGTTTCGGTTTGGAAATCGGACATATCGAATCCTCGCCCGCCGTACACTGGCAGGCTGTTGAGTGGTTGGGGTTATTGCTGGATCAGTTCGGCGGGGACATTCACCGCAGCGCCGCGCTTGGCGAATACCACGGCGCGGAACACTGCGATGGTTCGGGTTTCGCCGGGCTGCCGGTTGCACGGATCATTTGTCAGGTCAGCCAGCCACGGGTCGCTGTGGCCGGCTTCGCACCAGACGCCGTACTTCGTGATCAGTTGCTCGGCGTCGGGCAGGGCGAAGAGATCTAGCTGGCCGGCGGCGGGCTGCTGATCACCCTCAATCGCGTTGATTGCCCAGTCCAGCGCCGGGCCGGTCAGTTCATCGGTGCGGACGCTGACCATTCGGTTCATGTTCGGCTGCCAATTTCTGCTGCGGCACGCACAATGGCGCGGCGAGTTCCATATTCATCCATCGCTTCGATAATCATCACGCCAAGCGCAGAGTGTTCAGCTCCGACCGAGTCGTGGTCTTCCATGAATACGATGCAAACCCCGACTTTGATAGCCAGCCGAAGCGCATCACCGTCATCATCCAGCGGCCGCCAAAGACGATAGCTTTCTCGATCGCCGATCCGAAGGCAGTTGCGAGCGGACTCAAAGCAAAGAACAGGAGCAATTCCCGCTGCCTTTGCTGCCAGTTCCAGAAGCTTTTGATCACTCATCACCGCGGCCCCTTGTAGCAGTACACGTAGGCGAACCAGGCGAGGGCGATCATGGCGCCACCTTCGCAGTTTCTGGGAACGACGCCTCGGCTTCAGTGCGGAATTTGATATCGGCACCGTCGCCGTGGCGACCTTCGGACCAGGTAATGCGCTTGCCGCAGTAGCAGCCAGTTGTTTGCGTGAGGTTAAAGTTCTGCCGAAACTCCATCGTGAGCCCCGTCATTCCGTGCTTGCGCGCCAGAGCCACAACAGCCCGGGCAAAATCCACATCGTGGTCAGTTACAGCAGTCATCCGATCACCGCCTGTATGGTCAGTACCAATGGAAGCCAGAAGAAGAGGGTGCTTACGGCAATGCAAGAGAAGATCATCAGCACTCGCTCCAATTCATGGCCTGAATGTATTCGCAGGGAATCACCAGGCGATCAGTCGGTACGGGGCTTTCGGTCTTGGCACCGCCGAAATACGCTATGGCTGCCTTGGCCCGCTCAAGCGTCAGTTCGGCATGGCGAACCTGCCAAGACTTGCGAGCTTTGAAAGATCGCAATGCCAGGGCCTTGTCGGTGTAGGCGAATCGCCGGCCATGCTCACCGCCATTCTTCAGGACGCGCTTGCGGTACTTCTTCAGCAGGGAGTCACGATGCGTGCCCCCGAAGAGGTTGTTGTGGAATTCGTCCACTATGTACCAGCACTGCTCTGTCTCACCGATAACCACGTACTTTTTGCAGGTGACTTCGAGGCCTTTCGGGTCCAGCTCATCGACATAGCGGTAATGGTCCGGGCCGAGTTTTTTCTTTTCCATGGTCGTGCTCGTCCTTGCCGCTATAGCGGCTGACTTTGAAGGGGGAGGGAGTTACGAATGATTTGTTGCGCTGATGATGGCTTTTGTATATCAACGTTTGGCTGACAATCGCAGCGACTAGGAGCCGAAATAATGAAAGCGACTTTCAACGGATGCAGTTTCGAGGATAACGGTGTTGGCCTCGTAGTTATCGGCGATATTGAGATGGCCGCTACGGATACGCACTTCCGACGAAACGATAAGGCAGTCGTGCTGTACAACCCTGCATTAATGCAAGCAGTAGGTCTTCCAGTTAACACTCCAGCCGATTTGCTGGACGAGGTTGTTCAGGCGCTTACTCATGCAAAAGCTGCGACGGGCGAGGAGAAAGTAGCAATCGCCGAGAAATCTCGATTGAAAGAATGGCTGGCAAGCGCCGGACATTTGACTACAAGCGCGAAGAACATCGTTGAAATTGTCGCGAAGGTTATGCAGATGGCCGGCCTGTCTTAGGATCAATTGTCGGTACCGGTGTAGGTGCGCCAAGGCACCTTCACGCCGTTTACGAGGAATCCCCAAGTCCCTTTGTAGGGGCTGGTGATGAACAGGGTGAATGCGCCGCCTTCGGCAACGCTGTCGATCCGGTGGTATTCGCCGTAGCTGAGCTGCGCTGTTTCGCCTGGGCGCCGGTCGATGTACTCGGTGGCTTGGGCATTGGCCGGCACGTTCAGCCCTGACAACACCGGGTCTTCATGGTCGAGCAGGCGCTGCTCTGTATAACCGCCGCGCAAAATGATCGTGCGGGCGTTCCATGGGTGGTCGTGAAGATCGCGGTCGTTGTCCTCGCGCTTGATGTGGTGGATGCGTATCGACCATGGAATCAGGCTGATGCGGCGCACACCGGTCACCGGGTCGTATGGGTTGAACAGCCACCAGCGGCCCATGTACATCTCGGTGCCGTCGGCGGACATGATGTGCTGGTACGGGGTGAGCTTGGCGCGGGCGATGATCCAGTCGGCGATGGCCGGGCGGGCCAGCAACTTGGCGACCAGGCGCCAGAAGAGATTGATCATGCTGCCTCCTGCTGCTGTTCTTGGCGCAGCGCCTGCTGCACCGCGAGGATGATTCGCTCGAGGTACGCGTAATCGGGATTGGGCTCAGTTGCATCGCTCGTCATGTGCCACCACTCGTCCCCGAACAGCTTTGTCATCAGCTCGCTGTGGGTGCCGTGGAGATGATCAATCGACGGCGATTCGCGCAGATCCTCTGCCGCGTCGAACATTTCGCGCGCTTCTTCCGGTGTGTAGCCGAATCGGCGGCGCTGTTTCAGCACCAAGCGCTGCGCCTCGTTAGCGAGAGCATCACCGCTGAACTGGCGCGCCCTGATGGCTTGATCGAAGTAGCCGATGATGTAGCTGGTGTTCAGCTCACAGAAGAACTGCGCAATGGTGTGACCATCCCACATGCCGCCCCAGTAAGCGGTCCAGCTCTTTCCCCAGCAGCTGACGGTGATCTTGCCGCGTTTGGGCGACAGGTCTTCAAGGAACACCGTGATCGGGTCCAGGCTCGGCGCACCGGTGATCACCAGCTTCGTGACTGTCGAGCGCTCAACCTTCAGCGCCTCGGCCGTTTTGTTTTCTGTGGGCATGGGGCGTCCTATGCCGGGGCATGCCCGGGCGGTGGAGGGTGGTCGGCGGGAAATTCAATTGGGCCTCTATAGCAAGGGAGAAACCTTTGCCTAATAAAGGGGCGTCAAAATGAAGAAACTTACAGATGTGATTAACCTGATCGCTGCAGCTGTCGGCCTGATCGATGCGATCATCCGTACGGGCTGGGTGTGATCAAGCTGCAAGGCGCTGATAAAGCTCGATGATGTCTGCGGCGTTGGCGGCGACCAGTGCCTCAGCTTCGTCGGGACAGACGCTGTTACCGATCAGCCGCACCTGGTCGACCTTCTTGATGTCGCGCCATTCCTCAGCACCGGTGACCGGGTCGACGAAGAGGCCGCGATCGATGATGTAATCCTTGTCGAAGCCTTGGGCGGCCTTCAGCTCAGGCGGTTGCAGCATGCGCAGCGTGATATCGATCAGCACGTAGCCGCCGACCATCACCATTTCGGCCGGGTCTTTGAAGTGCTCCGGCAGGTACTGGTGCATGAAGGCTGCGCAGCGTCGGGCACCTTCCATCTCCTCAGGAGTCAGCGTGTCGGGCACCTGCACCGTCTCGACAACCGCGACGCGGTCTTTCGTCGGCAGCGTGTGCATCGGCTCATTGAGCGAAATGCCGTCCTTCTCGTTGCCGTAATACTTCACCAGGTAGGCGCTTACCAGGCGCTGATTGGCGCCGGACTGGCAAATGGTCGATATCGGATCGTAGGCCGATCGGCCGTCGCCTTTGTAGAAGCCACCATTCGCCTGCTCGAAGAACGCTGCGGATACCGCATGGTGCCCGGTGCTGGTAGCCACCACGTTGATCGGCTCTGTTACCTCAGCTCCGACCGATCCTTTCCGCAGCGTCACCATGTTCGCGGCGGCCAACGCGAAGTGCCCGCCCTTGACCTGAGCAACTTGCGTGCGCAACGGTTCGACCGCGCTGAAGTTGCGCTGCGCTGAGCCATTGGCGCATTCGGTAAGGAATGGCGCTGCGATCGGCTGCACCAGCGCGTGATGGGTTCCGCCGGCACTGATCGTCGACAGCGCTTCGTCTGTTCCGTGCGTGCTGGTGTGCGCCTCTGAGGTGCCGCGCATTGGAACGATGAAAGGCTTCGCGCTAGTCAGTACATGACGCCAGCAGCCCTTCGCCACGCGGCGCCTGGTGTTCTCAGCCATGGGTTTGTCTCGGAAGATCGTGCGCCCAAGATTGCTCCAGTCGATGCATTCGGCTGCGGAGCGCCATGGCAGTTGTTTTGCCGCTGGCCGCTTGTGCCGCTTCGGCGCCGGCCAGATGATCGGCTTCCCGTCGCTTCGCGCCACCAGGTAAAGGCGCTTGCGGATGGTCGGCGTGCCGGCATTCGCCGCGATGCGCTCCCGCCATTCGGCGTTGTATCCCAGTCCTCGGACCAGCGCTTCCATCGGCACAAACTCTCCGATCGCCTCGATGATCTCCGGCATGTCTGGATGATCAGCGGGCAGGCCGGTGCTGATCGCGGCAATAAACGCTTTGAAGGTGCGACCGCGCTCAGACTTGATCGGCTGGCCGTCATCGTCGATCGGGCCCCAGTCGCAGAACTCTTCAACGTTTTCGAGGAAGAGCAGGCGCGACTTCGTCACGAATAGCCAGCGGATCACAACCCAGGCCAACCCTCGCACACCACGATCGCGCGGCGCGCCGCCCTTTGCCTTGCTGTGATGGCGGCAGTCTGGCGATGCCCAGATGATCGCCACCGGCTGGCCGCCCGTGGCTTCTCGCGGATCAACTTCGAACACGTCGGCGACGTAATGCGCCGTCGTGGGATGGTTGGCGCGATGCACGGCCAGGGCGATTGGATTGTGGTTCACCGCCACGTCCGGCTCCCGGTATGCACGGGCGATGCCGGTGCTGGCGCCCCCGCCGCCGGCGAACAGGTCCACCACCAGTTCCTTTTCGAACGGCAGGCCCATGCTCGGCTGGCCATGGATGAACTGAGGCAATTTCTGTTGTGCGGACATAGGGGGATCCTCGCCTTAGGTGGCGTGAGTTGATGATTTGGGGTATTCAGGAGGTTGTGGACGGCAATGTGCCATCTTTATAAGCAAGGAGTTTTTCGTGGAGCAGGTCAGAGCTGCATTTGCTGAGGCGATTTTTGATGCAATTAGGGAATGCCACGAGTTTGGATACCACCCATCTAAATGGGAGGCAATGAACCGAGCGCAGCATCCGGTTGAAGCATCGATCAAACTGGTTCAATCCCCCGAGTTTCAAGACGGCTTCAGGAAGCTATTGCGAGAGGGAAGGGAGCACCTGACAGTGGAGGCGATCATGCTCAGACCCGACTTCGCTTCCTTGTTCAGTGATCAACTGCTCCAAGCCGCTAGGTGGCGATTGCAGACCGCCCCCCGGTAAATCTGGCGATGCAGCGCGCGCAGGTGGACCATCCGCCGAGACCGGCGAACAAACCGATTGCAGTGGGCATGGGGCGTCCTATGCCGGGGCATGCCCGGGCGGTGGAGGGGTGGCAGATTGATATTTCGTGGAAAGGGGCCGTATATTCGACGCTCATCCACGGAGCGGTAACTATGAAAATTCGTACGCAGCACATGACGCTTGGCGCAGCATTGATGCAAATCGCAGAGCATGAGAGCTTCACGGCGATCAACCCTTTACGGCTGCGAGGCGATAAGGTCACAAATGCGTTTTTGATAAACACCGACACCTGTGTGTTTCTCAAATACGGAAGCGAGCCGAAGCCAACCGGTGAATATCAGTTCACCTTCACGACGGACCAAGTTCTCGCCATTGAAGAGGCGCAGGAACACTATCGCGGCGTATTTGTTTGTCTTGTCTGCGTAGAAGAGCAGGAAGTTTGCGGTCTTGAGGCAACAGAACTGCATCGAATGATTTCAGCTCGGAAGTCAACAACCCAAGACGACGAAGAGTCCTACCAGATCCTCATCACTGCACCGGCTGGTGGACGCCTTCGCACGTACACGAATGCCGCAGGCCGGCGCGGCACGCCAGCGCTTGACCCTCTGCTGATAACTCGGAATCGCTTTCCCGCCTTTCTTTTCGAATAACCTCGGTTAGGCTCGCTCACCGAGATCCAGTCCTATCTGGCTGACCCGATCGACACATGCCGGGCTCAGCCAGACGCATTCTGTTCGACTTGCAGTGCCGCGGCCGGCGCTGATCCGCGCCGAAGTGCTGTAGCACGCCCAACCCGGCAGCATTTCTTCATACAGGTCGCTCGGGTATCCCGAAAGCACGACCATTCCTTCTAGCTCGAGCAAAACGCCAAGCAGTTCGCGGTGCGCCGCATCGTCCATTTCGTGCTTGTAGTAACGGCCACTCGATGCGCCTTTGTACCTGGTGTCATGCACGTAGGGCGGGTCTACGTAGTGCAATGTCTGCGGCCCATCGTGCGCCCTGATCACCTCGATCGCCGGCCGGTTCTCAATCAGCACGCCGCTCGGGCGCAGGCCAACTTCTGCCAGCTGCTCAGGGTAGGTTGCCCAAAGTGATTGGGCTGTGCCGTATTGGCGCTTTGTGTCAATGCGAAATCCGGTAACGCCCTTGGTGGCGCCGGCCGATCCGAAGCCCATCTGCGCGCGGATGATGGTGCGCCTGGCTCGCTCGACTGGCTCGGCGCTCGGCTCCCACGACAGTTCGAATTCCTCGCGAGAGTAGGGCGTGAACACCAAACGCTCGGTAAGTCCCGATCGCGTGAGAGGATCCTGCAGGACGCGAAACAGGTTGACGATGTCGCCGTCTAGGTCGTTGTACACCTCGGCATACGATCGAGGCTTCTGCATCAGCACGCCGGCGGCGCCGCCGAAAGATTCGACGTAGCAGGTGTGCGGCGGAAAGTGCTGCAGTACCCATGGAGCAAGCCGGAACTTGGCACCGTGGTAGCGGATGACAGGTGCGGTGATGGTCATGAGTTATTCCAGTCAGGCGCCGCCCTCCGTGACCGGCGGTGGCAATTTGGTTTGGGTTGGGGTATTACGGGTGACCGGCATGGAGCCGGATCAAGGGGAAGTGCGATGGTGAAAATTGCTGAAGTAGTTGCTGAGTTCGCTGCTGAAGGGTTCAGCAACACCGGCAGGCGGACGAGAGGAAGAGTACTGCGCGATTACCAGGATGGCCGTTTTTCCATCCAAGTCGATGATGAGGTCCGGGGGATAAACGAGCCATCCAACAGTTACGCTACCGAAGCTGAGGCTCGAGCGGCATTATTGGAATACTGGTCACAATGCGAAGAAGCTTTGAAGGCCTCTGGAACGCCAAACTGGAAGCCCTAAGGAGCTGCTATGAATTACTGGGACTCTTATGTCTATCCCGAAAACGATCCAAAAGTCACAATCATTTTTGGCTCGCAGCGCACCGGCGCTCCGGTTGTCGCCTGGATCGGACTCTACGGTAAAACGGTCGTTCCGCCGAAGGTAAACGTGGAGGCCGAATACTCGTTGGATTGCTCCGACGAACTACAAGCGAGAGCGGTGATGAATGCACATGCTGATCAGTTCATCAAAGAACGTAATCTTCAATCAATCTTGCTGAAGCCGTAGCGCTTCTCGCTGATATGTCAGCTTCAGCTTCCGCGACACGTTTTCAGGTATCACGTATTCGTGTCGCGGTGGAGTGAGTAGCGGTAGGGCGCCGCCCGGGCCAAGGCCGTGCAGGTGGTGAATCATCAGCGTGATCGCCTCGCCCTGTTCCTCGATGCCGCTCCAGGCCATCAACTCAGCAAGTGCTTGTCGCGTGCCGGGCAGGCAGTGAAGCCTGATTTCCTCTTCGCCGCGCTCCTTCCTCTTCGCCGCGGCTTTCGCTGAGCGATCTGCATTGCTCTTGGCCATGGCCTACCTCTTCAATTCCGCTGGCCGGCAAGTCCAGCCATGTCTGTCGTTTGCGTTGTTGGGTGCGAAAACGTCTCAAGCTGCGACCTTCACCTGATGCCAAGCGCCGGCGGCGTAGAACAGTTTCGCGGCTTGGGCTTCATCCATCGAAACCTCGTCCGGAATTGCGATCCAGCCTGACGCAACCAGATGGTTCGGGTTCGCGCTGTTGCGCAGCTCCAGGTAGTAATGCTCGATGGCATCGGTCAGGCGCTCGACCTTGTAGATGCCCTCGGGTGAGATCTCCACCGACTTGATGTACTCGGCACCGCGCTCGTCTCGACACATGGCGGCGATGTAGATCGTCCAGCGGTAGGAGAAGTTGAAGATTGCGTTGGCGATCGCCAGACTGCGGATCTGCTTGCAGGTCTTCCAGTTCGCCATGATCTGGCTGCCGCTGGGGTCGATGTTCACCACCGCGACGTGGTTGGTGCGCAGCAGCGCCCGGCAGCTGCGCTCAGCCCGGGCGAAACCGTTGTTGGGTTTGCGTTTCGATTTCATAGCGAGACCGCCATTTTGCGCAGCGCCTTGCGGTCAGCGGCCGATATCGACTTCGGCCGCCGCTTGAGGACCGTTTCAGGGTCTACCCAGTCGCGCCGCGCAGGTCTTGGCTTCATGCGCACCGGCGGCAACTCTTTGAAGCTGGCGCCGGGCCGCGTCCAGAAGTCAGCCATCGCAGCCGCGATTCGATCCGACTCAGTCTGCTTTTCACGAACTGCGTTTAGGTTGAGGCTGATCATGCTCAGGCTCCTAATCGATGGGCTTGTGCCCGCGCTTTATCCGCTACTTCGTCAACCATCCGGCCAAGCTCCAAATTGAACTGGACCAGCTCTTGATGCAGCATCGCGATGTACTCGTCATCGCGCTTGATGGTCTCGATGTACAGGCGGCAGTCTTCATCTTGGCGCGGATCGAACGACAGGAAATCCCACCATTCCCGGCCCGTGACGAACATGCAGCCTTGAACCTGCGGCTTGTGTTCGTCGGGCATTCCTTCGAGCCAGGTACGGACGTGGACGGCCTCATTGAAAGGGCACTTCGACTCAATGCCGCCGTCTTCGCCAATCAAACCGTCCGGCGAGCAGCCCAGCCAGTCGTATTTTGGGTGAACCACAAAGCCCGACTTGATGACGGTGTTGCCGGTCAGAATTTCGTAATAGTCGTGACTCGACTGCTCAACCTCGGTACCCCACGCCATCGACTTGCTGCTGACCGAATGCCTCGATCGGTTGGCCAAGCGCTCGAAGGCAAGCTCGCGCATGTAAGTGGTGCGGGCCGCGAGCGGCTTGCGCTTCCCGTGCTTGTCGCGATCCCCCCAAGCAATCACATCCTTGAACCTGCTTGCCGTTAGGCGCCCGCTGCGGTCTTGATGCCACTGCTCGGTGCGCTGAAGGTCTATTGAGGCGTTCATTGCTCGCCGCCTTGCACATCGTCGTTCGCATTGCCGTTTGAGCTTTCGTTGAGGGTTGTGAACTCTGCCTCAATTGTCTGTGCAATCGACTTCAGCTCACCGTGACGTGTCACGCCAATAGCGCCGCGCTGCTGCGGCTTCAACGCCTTCCAGGCCTTTTCGTAGCCATCAATTCCTTGTTCTTGAGCGATCTTTTTCAGCTGCTCGAAAAGGTCAGTTGTTGCGTCAGTTGTGTCGCCCTGAGGAACCGACGCAGCTCCCACATCAGCTGGCTTTTCGTTGGCAGATCGTGGTGTAACATCCGTTTCCGGAAGCGCGTAGCCGTCGTCCAGCTCGTCACGGGTGTACACGCCCAGAATCACGTCGGGGCAATACAGGCGTGCCCATTTTTTCAGTGCCAGGTATGCGATCTGCTGCTTCGGATCGTCCGCCCAGAGCGTGGAGTTTCGGGTTCGAGCCTGAGTCATCAAGGTGGTCAATTCGCGGGGAGCGTCTTCGCCAACGAACGTCGCCCAAACGCGGACGCCGAGGCCCTTCTCGTCGTTGATATTCCAGTTTGGGACTCGGTATTTCTTCGGCTGCCCGTGATCATCCGTTTGCTTTTTGCTTTCGATTTCACGGAAGTTGCCAATGATCTTGTCCCAGTCGCCAAACCACTCGTAATGGATTCGATCAAGGGTCGGCGCTCGCGTGGTGATAACCGCATTGACCAGCTGCGCTTCATAGCTCAGTTGGCCACCGTTGACGATGAAAGTCTTCTGCGCCACCTGGAAGGGGTTCATGCCCCATTGCATGGACTGCATGATCACTGCCATGCAGTCGGCAGTATTTCCGTGGAAATGCTTCGGCAGGGTAGTTTTGCCGCCTGCCATGATGCCCGCGAGTTCAGTCATAGACTGCATGCTGTCGCGATTGAGGATCAGGCCCGTCGGGCTTGTGTCCATTGGTACGGTAGCGATCTGGGTTTGAGCGTTCATTCCTAACTCCATAGCCGACGACTTTGGCCGGCCTCCGGGGTGATTTTAGGGTTTGTTAGAACGACAGGGCGCGCAGCCAGGCCGATGCTTCGTCATTGGTGACGCAGAAGGCCATGGCCACGACCTCGACCACTTCGTCGGCGGTCGGCATGTTCGAGTCAGCGACTTCGTCAGCCACTGGAACCGGATCAACTCCCTCTGCATCTGCTGGCGCAGTGTCGGTAACGACGGGTGCCGTGATGACGTTTGCAGCCGAAGAGGGTGCTGCAGCCAGTAAGCGCAAGCGAGCCAACTCTTCTTGGTCACGCTGATACTGCGCATCGCGTTCGCGCTGCTGGCGCTGCTGTTCTTCTTGCTGCTCACGTTGCCGGCGTTGTTGCGCTTCCATATCGCGACGCTGCTGGTCGAGCTCATCCTGCTGCTTCTTCAAACGCAGGCGATCTTCCTCGGCACGCTGCTTGCGCAACTCTTCTGCTTCAGCATCGGCGATGCGTTGCTTCTCACGCAGTTCATCCAGCTCTTTTTGTTGGGCCAGCAGCTTGGCTGCCGCCTGTTCGCGGTCAACAGCAGCCCTTTGCAGTGCTTCAAGCTGATCAATAGCGTTGTCGCGGGCAATGGTGGCTTCCGCTTCGAATTCGGCGTATTCGTCTGGCAGGATTACCGACTCTTTGACGCTCAGAAGCACGTTGGCAACATCGGCAGCGCTACGGCTTGCATATGCAGCGGCGACTGAGCTGAATCGGGTGATTTTTGCTCGGATGGCTTCGATGCGCTCAACCACCTGGACTCGGCGAGCAATATCGCCGGCCAGACAAAGACCCTGTTCGGCAACGCCTTCAGCTCGATGGAAGACGCGGTCGTGAACTTCGCCATGACCGGGAAGTTGTCGTTCGCCGACTTCACCAAGTCGATTCTGGCGGACATGGCACGGATCGCGACCCGCCAGGCCAGTTCTGCGTTGCTGAGCAGCCTCGTCGGTGCTGCCACCAGCTACTTCACTGGCGGTGGTGGCGGTAATGGGCTGGCGGCTGGCTCAGCAGGTGCAACGTCGTCGAATCTCGGCGCGTCCTCGGCGGGTTATTCCAGCAGCTACTTCCCGCAGGCGCTCGGTGGTGCCTGGTCATCGGGCGTGCAAATGTTCGCCAACGGCGGCGCTTTCACCAACAGCATCGTCAGCGCGCCGACCGCCTTCGGGATGGCCGGCGGCGGGGCGGGTGTCATGGGG
>NZ_RCOC01000022.1:0-21025 GCF_004307515.1 Pseudomonas sp. Sample_14
ACCTGTCCAAGCACCGCACCAGCGACTACAGCTTCAACTTCGACCTGATGCTCAATTTCGAAGGCAACACCGCGCCGTATCTGCTTTACGCCTACACCCGAGTGGCCGGTGTGTTCCGCAAACTGGGCAAGGACTTCAGCGAAGTCGACGGCCAGATCGTCCTCGAAGCGGCGCACGAGCAGGAGCTGGCGGCGAAGCTGGCGCAGTTCGGCGAAGTGCTGAACAACGTGGCTGAAAAAGGCACCCCGCACATTCTCTGCACCTACCTGTACGACGTCGCCGGCCTGTTCTCCAGCTTCTACGAGAACTGCCCGATCCTCGCCGCCGACACCCCGGCGCAGATGCAGAGCCGTCTGCGTCTGGCCGCACTGACCGGTCGCACCCTCAAGCAAGGCCTGGAGCTGTTGGGTCTGGAAACTCTGGAGCGTATGTAAGTTGGCTGCCAAGAAAAAACCTGCACCCAAACGCGGCGCTAGCCGCTATCAGGCCCCGGCGAAACAACCGATTCCGGGCTGGCTGTGGATGGCCATCGGCCTGACCGTCGGCGCGTTCATCGTGTTTCTGATGAAACTGGAACCGGGCAAGGGCAGCGACACGGTCAAGCGCGAGAAAGTCGAACAGCAGCAGAAAGCGTCGAAGATCGCCGAGGCCAACAAGACCCCGCCGAGCCCGACGCAACCGGTGAAGCCGAAGTACGACTTCTACACCCTGCTGCCGGAGTCGGAAGTGATCGTGCCGCCGGACGCGGTACCGGAGAAGACCCTGCCGACGCCGCAAGTGCCGGCCATCCCGACCACGCCGGTAACCCCGGCCGAAGCGGCGAAGATCGACACCGCACGGGCGCAGGCGGCTCTGGCCGGGATCACGCCGCCGCCAGCGCCACCGGTGAGCAAGGCCGCGCCAGTGACCAAGTTCTTCCTCCAGGCCGGTTCGTTCCGCAAGGAAACCGATGCTGACAAGGTGCGTGCGCAGATCATTCTGCTCGGCCAAGCCGTCGCGGTGGAGTCCGGCACGGTCAAGGATGAAACCTGGTATCGCGTCTTGGTCGGCCCGTTCAGCAACCGCGAGCAACTGACCACGGCGCAGAAACAACTGGCTGGTGCCGGCTTCAGCAACCTGTTGTTACAACAACGCCAGAGCCGCTAAGGCTCCCAGAGGTCAGCTGCAACTTGCAGGTGACCTTCAAACTTTGTGGTGAGGGGATTTATCCCCGCGGGGCTGCGAAGCAGCCCTGAAACCAGCCATTGCAGTACCGCAGGCATACCGCAAATGATGGTTTCGCGACTGCTTCGCAGCCGAACGGGGATAAATCCCCTCGCCACAGTCATCACACACACCATTCGTCTCCCATCGCCCCTACCGGTTGAAATCCCCTCCAGCACCCCCATATGAATGGGCATAAGGCATTTTCGCCCCGCTGCGTGGAGACTCTTCCCTTGACCACCATCGTTTCAGTCCGCCGCCACGGCAAAGTCGTCATGGGCGGCGACGGCCAGGTTTCTCTCGGCAACACCGTGATGAAAGGCAACGCCAAAAAGGTCCGTCGCCTGTACCACGGCCAGGTCATCGCCGGTTTCGCCGGTGCCACCGCCGACGCCTTCACTCTGTTCGAACGTTTCGAAGGCCAGCTCGAAAAACATCAGGGTCACCTGATCCGCGCCGCCGTCGAACTCGCCAAAGAATGGCGCACCGACCGCTCCCTGAGCCGCCTCGAAGCGATGCTCGCGGTCGCCAACAAGGACGCCTCGCTGATCATCACCGGCAACGGTGACGTGGTCGAACCCGAAGATGGCCTGATCGCCATGGGTTCCGGCGGCGCCTACGCGCAAGCCGCCGCCAGCGCCCTGCTGAAAAAGACCGACTTGTCAGCGCGCGAGATCGTCGAAACCGCTCTCGGCATCGCTGGCGACATCTGCGTATTCACCAACCACACCCAGACCATTGAGGAGCAGGATCTCGCTGAATAAGCCTGTTGCGGCCCATGTGCCACGGCTTGTTTCTGCTTGAGGACCGTCAATTACTATGTCCATGACTCCCCGCGAAATCGTCCACGAACTCAACCGCCATATCATCGGCCAGGACGATGCCAAGCGCGCCGTCGCGATTGCCCTGCGCAACCGCTGGCGCCGCATGCAGCTGCCTGAAGAGCTGCGCGTTGAGGTGACCCCGAAGAACATTCTGATGATCGGCCCGACCGGTGTCGGTAAAACCGAGATCGCCCGTCGCCTGGCGAAACTGGCCAATGCGCCGTTCATCAAGGTCGAAGCGACCAAATTCACCGAGGTCGGCTACGTCGGCCGCGACGTCGAGTCGATCATCCGTGATCTGGCCGATGCCGCGATCAAGATGCTCCGCGAACAGGAAATGACCCGCGTACGCCACCGCGCCGAAGACGCCGCCGAGGATCGCATCCTCGACGCGTTGCTGCCGCCGGCACGCAAGGGCTTCAGCAACGAAGAAGCGCCGAGCTCCGATTCCAACACGCGTCAGCTGTTCCGCAAGCGTCTGCGCGAAGGCCAGTTGGACGATAAGGAAATCGAAATCGAAGTCGCCGAAGTCTCCGGCATCGAAATCGCCACGCCGCCGGGCATGGAAGAGATGACCAACCAGCTGCAATCGCTGTTTGCCAACATGGGCAAGGGCAAGAAGAAGTCGCGCAAGCTCAAGGTCAAGGAAGCGCTGAAACTGGTGCGCGATGAAGAAGCCGGGCGTCTGGTCAACGAAGAAGAGCTGAAGGCCAAGGCGCTGGAAGCGGTCGAGCAGCACGGTATCGTCTTCATCGACGAGATCGACAAGGTCGCCAAGCGCGGCAATGTCGGCGGCGCCGATGTCTCCCGTGAAGGCGTACAGCGCGACCTGCTGCCGCTGATCGAAGGCTGCACCGTCAATACCAAACTGGGCATGGTCAAGACTGACCACATCCTGTTCATCGCCTCCGGCGCGTTCCACCTGAGCAAACCGAGCGATCTGGTACCGGAGCTGCAAGGCCGTCTGCCGATCCGCGTCGAGCTCAAGGCGCTGAGCCCGGAAGACTTCGAACGCATCCTCAGCGAACCGCACGCCTCGCTCACCGAGCAATACTGCGCGCTGCTGAAAACCGAAGGCCTGAACATCCAGTTCCAGCCCGAGGGCATCAAGCGTCTGGCGGAGATCGCCTGGCAGGTCAACGAGAAGACCGAGAACATCGGTGCCCGTCGCCTGCACACCCTGCTTGAGCGCCTGCTCGAAGAGGTGTCGTTCAGCGCCGGCGACCTGGCCAGCGCCCACGATGACAAGGCGATTCTGATCGACGCCGACTACGTCAACAGCCACCTCGGCGAATTGGCGCAGAACGAAGATCTGTCCCGCTACATTCTGTAGAGCGGCAAGCTACAAGCTACAAGCGGCAAGCTGAGTTAAGCTTGCAACTTGTAGCTTGCAGCTAAAGGCTGTTTTTCATGATTCCCACCGACATCAAACTGCACAAAGCCTCGAAAACCCTGACGCTCACTTACGCGTCCGGCGAGGAATACACCCTGCCCGCCGAGTTTCTGCGCGTGCACTCTCCCTCCGCCGAGGTCCAGGGCCACGGCAAACCGATCCTGCAATTCGGCAAGCTCAACGTGGGTCTGAGCAAGCTGGAACCGGCTGGCAACTATGCACTGAAACTGACCTTCGACGACGGTCACGACAGCGGCCTGTTCACCTGGGAATACCTCTACGAACTTGGCAAGCGCCAGAACGAACTCTGGGACGATTATCTTGCCGAGCTGCGCGCGGCCGGAAAATCCCGCGATCCGAACGAGTCGTTCGTCAAGCTGATGCTCTAGGCCGTGGCTCTTGCTCTTTAGAGGGCATTTTCTAACTTCATCTGTTTGAATGCTCCGCGCATACGGCCCCGGATCGGCCGCTTGCGAAAAAAATTAAACTCGGGTAACCAATGGAGCTGGCAAGTTCCCTGCAGTGCTCTACGACTGTAAAGCAGCTATGCAGAATCAACGGTCACCCGAGCAGTAGTACCCGGCATTGGCTGTGGAAGCGACAGCGTGAAACCGGGTACTCGTCTCAGGACAATGGAGCGTCGTAGATGAGTGACAAGAATAACGATGACCTGAAGTACCAAGCCTCGGAAAACACTCTGGGGCTTAACCCCGTCGTCGGGCTGCGCGGAAAGGATCTGCTGGCCTCTGCTCGAATGGTGCTGAAACAGGCCATCAGACAACCGATTCACAGCGTCAGGCACGTGACCCATTTCGGCCTCGAGCTGAAGAACGTGCTGCTGGGTAAATCCGCGCTGCAACCGGCCGGTGACGACCGCCGTTTTGCCGACCCGGCGTGGAGCCAGAACCCGCTGTACAAACGTTATCTGCAAACCTATCTGGCCTGGCGCAAGGAACTGCATGCCTGGATCGATGACAGCAGCCTGTCCGCCAAGGACATCGCTCGCGGGCATTTCGTCATCAACCTGATGACCGAAGCCATGGCGCCGACCAATACGGCGGCCAATCCGGCGGCGGTCAAACGCTTCTTCGAAACCGGCGGCAAGAGCCTGCTCGATGGCCTCTCGCATCTGGCCAAGGATCTGGTGCACAACGGCGGCATGCCGAGCCAAGTCAACATGGGCGCGTTCGAGGTCGGCAAGAGCCTCGGCGTCACCGAGGGCGCTGTGGTGTTTCGCAATGATGTGCTGGAGCTGATCCAGTACCGGCCGATCACCGAGCAGGTCCACGAGCGCCCGCTGCTGGTAGTGCCGCCGCAGATCAACAAGTTCTACGTTTTCGACTTGAGCCCGGACAAGAGCCTGGCGCGCTTCTGCCTACGCAACAATGTGCCGACCTTCATCATCAGCTGGCGCAACCCGACCAAGGCCCAGCGCGAGTGGGGCCTGTCGACGTATATCGAAGCGCTGAAGGAAGCCGTCGATGTGGTCACGGCGATCACCGGCAGCAAAGACGTCAACATGCTCGGCGCCTGCTCCGGCGGCATCACCTGCACTGCCCTGCTCGGCCACTACGCCGCGCTCGGCGAGAACAAGGTCAACGCTCTCACCTTGCTGGTCAGCGTGCTCGACACCACCCTGGACAGCGACGTCGCCCTGTTCGTCGATGAGCAGACCCTGGAGACCGCCAAGCGCCACTCCTACCAGGCCGGCGTGCTCGAAGGCAAAGACATGGCCAAGGTCTTCGCCTGGATGCGCCCCAACGATCTGATCTGGAACTACTGGGTCAACAACTACCTGCTCGGCAACGAGCCGCCGGTGTTCGACATCCTGTTCTGGAACAACGACACCACCCGCCTGCCCGCCGCGTTCCACGGCGACCTGATCGAGATGTTCAAAAACAATCCACTGATCCGCCCCAATGCACTGGAAGTGTGCGGCACGCCGATCGACCTCAAGCAGGTCACCGCCGACATCTTCTCGCTGGCCGGCACCAACGACCACATCACGCCGTGGAAGTCCTGCTACAAGTCGGCGCAGCTGTTCGGCGGCAAAGTCGAATTCGTGCTGTCGAGCAGCGGCCATATTCAGAGCATCCTCAACCCGCCGGGCAATCCGAAATCGCGCTACATGACCAGCGAAGAGATGGCGGCGACTGCCGATGACTGGCAGGAAAACTCGACCAAGCACACCGATTCCTGGTGGCTGTACTGGCAGGCATGGCTGGCCGAGCGCTCGGGCAACCTGAAAAAGGCCCCGACGAAACTGGGCAACAAAGCGTACCCGGCAGGCGAGGCTTCGCCAGGCACTTACGTTCACGAGCGTTAACTGACACCACCCATTGTGGGAGAGGGCCTCGTGGCGAGGGGATTTATCCCCGTTCGGCTGCGAAGCAGTCGTGAATCGACTAGCCGCGATCAGTCTGACAAATCGCGGTTTCAGGATTCGGGGTCGCTTCGTAACCCAACGGGGATAAATCCCCTCACCACAAGGCCCGCTCCTACAGGAATACGGGTGGACTTGAAATCTACAGGGCCTCACGCATGCCGCAACCGTTCATATTCCGCACCGTCGATCTGGATGGCCAGACCCTCCGCACGGCGGTGCGTCCCGGCAAGCCTCATTTGACGCCTCTGCTGATTTTCAACGGCATCGGCGCCAACCTGGAGCTGGTGTTTCCGTTTGTCGCAGCGCTCGACCCGGATCTGGAAGTGATCGCCTTCGACGTCCCCGGGGTCGGCGGCTCGTCGACGCCGAACCGACCGTATCGCTTCCCCGGCCTGGCCAAACTGACGGCGCGGATGCTCGACTATCTCGACTACGGTCAGGTCAATGTGATCGGCGTGTCGTGGGGCGGCGCCCTGGCGCAGCAGTTTGCCTACGACTACCCCGAGCGCTGCAAGAAACTGGTACTGGCGGCGACCGCGGCCGGTGCGGTGATGGTTCCCGGCAAACCGAAAGTGCTGTGGATGATGGCCAGCCCGCGCCGCTACATTCAGCCATCCCATGTGATTCGCATCGCGCCGATGATCTACGGCGGCTCGTTCCGCCGCGACCCGACGCTGGCGGCCAGCCATGCGGCGAAAGTGCGCTCGGCGGGCAAGCTCGGTTACTACTGGCAGCTGTTCGCCGGCCTCGGCTGGACCAGCATCCACTGGCTGCACAAGATCCATCAGCCGACGCTGGTGCTGGCCGGCGATGACGATCCGCTGATTCCGCTGATCAACATGCGCATGCTCGCCTGGCGCATTCCCAATGCGCAGTTGCACATCATCGATGACGGCCATCTGTTCCTGATTACCCGCGCCGAAGCGGTGGCGCCGATCATCATGAAGTTTCTCGAAGAGGAGCGTCTGCGCGCAGTCATGCACCCGCATCCGACCCCGCTCGGCGGCTGATCGCGGCGGCCTGCTTTATGCAGCACTTTTCAAATCAAGCGCGCGGCAGGACGCCGCGCAGGCAGCAACCGGTAACAGCGTCTATGGTGTTCTGGTTCGGTGAGTGTGTTTTTGCCCTGAAGACGAAGGAGTGTTGAGTCATGCGCGAAAAACCAGCGACGGGCGTGGTGCCCAGCCCCGCCGTGTTTATCAACGCCCAAAGTGCGATCGCCGGTCTGCGTGGCAGGGATCTGCTGTCGACACTGCGCAGCGTCGCCGCCCACGGCTTGCGCAATCCGTTGCACAGCGCAAAGCATGCGCTGAAGCTTGGCGGACAGCTGGGGCGCGTACTGCTCGGCGAAACCCTGCACCCGACCAATCCGCAAGACAGCCGCTTCGCCGATCCGGCGTGGAGCCTCAACCCGTTCTACCGGCGCAGCCTGCAGGCGTATCTGGCCTGGCAGAAACAGGTCAAGAGCTGGATCGATGAAGGCGACATGAGCCCTGAAGATCGTGCCCGTGCGCACTTCGCTTTCACCCTGCTCAATGACGCCGTAGCGCCCTCCAACACCCTGCTCAATCCGCTGGCGGTCAAGGAGCTGTTCAACTCCGGCGGGCAGAGTCTGGTGCGTGGCCTGAGCCATCTGTTCGATGATCTGTTGCACAACGACGGCCTGCCACGGCAAGTGACCAGGCAGGCGTTCGAGGTCGGCAAAACCGTAGCGACCACCACTGGGGCTGTGGTGTTTCGCAATGAAATGTTCGAGTTGATCCAGTACAAATCGATGAGCGAAAAGCAGTACGCCAAGCCGCTGCTGGTGGTGCCGCCGCAAATCAACAAGTACTACATCTTTGATCTGAGCCCGCAGAACAGCTTCGTCCAGTACGCCCTGAAAAACAGCCTGCAGACCTTCATGATCAGTTGGCGCAATCCTGATGTGCGCCATCGCGAGTGGGGCCTGTCGAGTTACGTCGAAGCGGTCGAAGAAGCGATGAACATCTGCCGGGCGATTACCGGCGCCCGCGAAGTCAACCTCATGGGCGCCTGCGCCGGCGGCCTGACCATCGCCGCCCTGCAAGGGCATTTGCAGGCCAAACGGCAGTTGCGCCGGGTCGCCAGCGCGACGTATCTGGTCAGTCTGCTCGACAGCCAGATCGAGACCCCGGCCACGCTGTTCGCCGATGAACAAACACTGGAAGCGGCCAAGCGTCGCTCGTACCAGCGAGGCGTGCTCGATGGTCGCGACATGGCCAAGGTCTTCGCCTGGATGCGCCCCAACGATTTGATCTGGAGCTATTTCGTTAACAACTACCTGCTGGGCAAGGAGCCGCCAGCCTTCGACATTCTCTACTGGAACAACGACAACACGCGCCTGCCGGCGGCGCTGCACGGCGATCTGCTGGACTTCTTCAAGCACAACCCGCTGATCCACGCTGGCGGTCTCGAGGTGTGCGGTACGCCGATCGATCTGCAGAAGGTCAATGTCGACAGCTTCAGCGTCGCCGGCATGAACGACCACATCACGCCATGGGACGCGGTGTATCGCTCGACCCTGCTGCTCGGTGGCGAACGACGTTTCGTGCTGTCCAACAGCGGCCATGTGCAGAGCATCCTCAACCCGCCGAGCAACCCGAAAGCTGCCTACGTCGAAAACGCCAAACTGAGCAGTGACCCGCGCGCCTGGTACTACGATGCCAGACACGTCGACGGCAGCTGGTGGCCGCAGTGGCTGGAATGGGTCGCGCAGCGCTCCGGCGCCCTTAACGAGACCCGCACAACACTGGGTAACCCGAACTATCCACCGATGGAAGCGGCACCCGGCACCTATGTGCATGTGCGCTGACGCTCAACCGAAATTTTCTAAGAAGACTGGATGAAAACCCGCGACCGGATTCTCGAATGTGCACTGCAACTGTTCAACGAAAAGGGTGAGCCGAACGTTTCCACCATGGAGGTGGCCAACGAAATGGGGATCAGCCCGGGCAATCTCTACTACCACTTCCACGGCAAGGAACCGCTGATTCTCGGTCTGTTCGAACGCTTCCAGCACGAACTCGCACCCCTACTCGACCCGCCGCCGGACGTGGAGCTTGCACCGGAGGATTACTGGCTGTTTCTGCATTTGATCGTCGAGCGCCTGGCGCAATACCGGTTCCTGTTCCAGGACCTGTCGAACCTCGCCGGCCGCTTGCCGAAACTGGCCAAGGGAATTCGCAATCTGCTCAATGCGCTGAAGCGCACGCTGGCGTCGTTGCTGGCGCGATTGAAGGCTTCGGGGCAACTGGTCAGCGATACTCAGGCGCTGGGGCAATTGGTCGAGCAGGTGACCATGACGCTGCTGTTCTCGCTGGATTACCAGCGGATTCTTGATCGTGAGGGAGAGGTCCGGTTGGTGGTTTATCAGATCATGATGCTGGTGGCGCCGCATTTGCTGCCGCCAGTGAAGGTGGCGACAGAGCGGATGGCGCTGCAATACCTTGAGGATCACGACTGACCCGAAAAGCCCCTCACCCTAACCCTCTCCCGGAGGGAGAGGGGACTGATTGGGGGATGTTCGCGAGCTACGCCGACCTGAGCGAGCTTCTTTGAATCGATAATCGACTCGATTTGTTCAGGTCGACGTATGACGCAGGAGACCTCGGTCGGCTCCCTCTCCTTGGGGAGAGGGCTGGGGTGAGGGGCCGCTTGGAATGCACAAACAAAAACGCCCGACCTTCACAGGCCGGGCGTTTTTGATTTGCCCTGAAATCAGGACTGACTGGATGGCGTCGACGGTGTCGATGCTGCAGTCGGAGTAGCGGCTGCCGTAGGCGCCGCAGCGGAGTTTGCCGCGTTGGCCGGAGCTGTTGGAGCAGTCGATGGTGCGGCGGCCGGTTTCGGCGCAGCGGCTTTCGGCGCAGCCGGTTTTTTCACTGCAGGCTTTTTCGCCGCAGCCGGTTTGGCCGCAGGCTTCGCAGCGGGTTTGGCCGCAGGCTTCGCAGCGGGTTTGGCCGCAGCAGTTTTCGCTGCTGGCTTGGCCGCTGGTTTCGCTGCAGTTTTAGTCGCAGGTTTTGCTGCTGCTTTGGTTGCCGGTTTGGCAGCGGCCTTGGCGGCAACCGGTTTGGCTGCCGCTTTGGCCGCAGGCTTGGCGGCTGCAGTTTTGGCCGCAGCTTTTGCAGCAGGCTTCGCCGCTGCTTTGGTCAGTGGCTTGGCTGCGGTTTTCGCCGCAGGTTTGGCCGCTGCAGTTTTAGTGGCAGGTTTCGCCGCAGCGGTTTTTGCCGCCACAGGCTGAGCTTTCAGACCGGTGAGTTTTTCGATCTGCCTTGTCAGCGTGTCGACCTTGGCGTTGAGCGCCTTCACCTCATTGCGGCTCGGCACACCCAGGCGCGAAATCGCGCTGTTCAGGCGCTTGTCGAACGCGCCTTCCAGCTCGTCCCACTTGCCCATGGCACGGTCTTTCACGCCGCTGATGCGCGACTTGGCCGAGGAGGTCGAGTCCTCGACTTTCTTGCCGACGGCAGTCTTGGTGAGCTTCTCGGCTTTCTCGCCGTCTTTGACCAATGCATCGAAGAGTTTGCTGCCGTCAGTGTCGATCTTCGAGTACACGCCTAAACCAGCCAGCCAGATTTTGCGGGAGTAGGACTCGACCTTCCCGACCCACGAGCTGCTTTCTTTATCGGTGTTCTTTTTGCCAGCCATCCCGTTCTCCTTAAGATTTTCGCGCGACGCGTTCGAGCAATGCCGTCAGCTCATCGAGCTTAGCAGAGAGTGCCTCAACGTCATGTTTAGACGGAATGCCGATCCGATTCAAGGCGCTGGCCACACGGTTGTCGAAGGCCTTCTCAACCTTGTCGAGCTGAACTTCAACGCGACCCTTGAACGAGCTGACCTGAGTGGCCGCGTCATCGATCTCGGCGTTGGCCGCGAGGAGTTTTTCACTGACGGCTTTTTTGCCTTTCTTTTCAACGGTTTGACCGGCGGCGACGAGTTCTTGAAAGTACTCGCTGCCCTCCTGGCCAACCTTGGTGTAGGCGCCCAGGCCTGCCAGCCAGATCTTGCGGGCATAGGATTTGACGTCGCTCAGAGTGGAAGTCGGAGCGTCGATTTTTTTCTTCAAAATGACTTTGGCCATGGTGCACCTCACGCGCAGAAGGTTTGAGGAACTGCCGGACGAGTGTCGGGCTCAGGCACAAAGTAGGGAGAAAAATTAGAAAGGGCACCCTAACCAGCGGGAGCAACTCTAAACAAATGTGGGAGCGAGCCTGCTCGCGAAAGCGGTTTGTCAGTCACGGATAATCTGACTGAAAGACCGCTTTCGCGAGCAGGCTCGCTCCCACAGGGGATTGGATTTCAACCTGAATCAGGCCAGAGCTTTATCCAACGCCTTCTCGATCTCGGCTTTGATCATGCCGCTCATGGCCGACATCATCAGGCCCAGTTCGACGTCGACCCTGATCGAATCGTCCGCCACATGCACTTCGCCTTTCACGCCGGAGCGCTTGAGGCTCAAGGTATCGCCTGACCATTGCGGCTCCAGGCCGTATTGTTCATTGAGCTTTGCGGCCAGTTTGTCGGCCTTTTCCCGGGCGGCGTCCTTGCCCAGGGTATGGGCTCGCTCAACACTGATTTTGGCCATGGAATGACTCCTGATGATTGAATGGCTGACGTTGAATCTTGACCGCATCTGCGGCAAATCGTCCCGAAGGTTGCCCATCTTACCTTTAGCCATTCCAAGACAAAGCATGGCTTGGGGATTAGAATGTCGCGCATTCTCTTTTGGTGACAGCGATATGACTGATCAGCGCAAAGGCAGCGATGCCGAACCCACCACTCACTTCGGCTTCAAAAACGTTCCGGAAAGCCAGAAAGCGGAAAAAGTCGCTGAGGTTTTCCATTCCGTAGCCGCTAAATACGACCTGATGAACGACCTTCTGTCGGGCGGCATGCACCGTCTGTGGAAGCGTTTCGCGATCGAGCTTTCCGGCGTGCGCAGCGGCAACCGCGTGCTCGACATCGCCGGTGGCACCGGCGACCTGACCCGCAAGTTCTCGAACCTCGTCGGCCCGACCGGCCAGGTCGTGCTGGCCGACATCAACGAGTCGATGCTCAAGGTCGGCCGTGATCGTCTGCTCGATCTGGGCGTTGCCGGCAACGTCGAATTCGTCCAGGCCGACGCGGAAAAACTGCCGTTCCCGGACAACCATTTCGACTGCGTGACCATCGCCTTCGGTCTGCGCAACGTGACGCACAAAGAGGACGCGCTGCGTTCGATGCTGCGCGTGCTCAAGCCCGGCGGACGCCTGCTGGTGCTGGAATTCTCCAAGCCGACCAACGCGCTGATGTCGAAAGCCTACGACGCCTACTCGTTCGCCTTCATGCCGCTGATGGGCAAGCTGATCACCAACGATTCGGAAAGCTATCGCTACCTGGCCGAATCGATCCGCATGCACCCGAATCAGGAAACCCTGAAGTCGATGATGGTCGAGGCCGGTTTCGACCGCGTGACCTATCACAACATGACCGCAGGCATCGTCGCCCTGCACCGCGGCATCAAGCCCTGATGTTGCTCACCGGGCTGCTCGCCAGCGTCGAACTCGGCCTCAACCGGGTGCTGCGTCTCGACAGCACGGCGCTGCCGCGTCTGGCGCATTTGGCCGGCAAGGTGATTGCCGTCGACTGCCGCAGCCCGGCGCTGCAACTGTTCATCCTGCCCAGTGACGAAGGCTTGATGCTCGCTGCGCAGTGGGCAGCGGACGTCGATTGCACGTTGCGCGCACCGGCCTCGAGCCTGGTGAAACTGGCCCTGAGCAAAGACAAGACCGCGGTGCTGCACGCACCGGAAGTCGAGCTCGATGGCGACAGCGGTGTGTTGCTGGAGCTGGCCGGCGTGCTTCAGGATCTTGAGCTGGACTGGGAGTACGAACTCTCGCGCTGGCTCGGTCCGGTCGCCACGCAACTGCTCGGTGGTCACCTGCGCAGCCGCGCACGCTGGTATCAACAAGGATTTGCCAGCCTCAACCAGAATCTTGCCGAATACCTCGCCGAAGAATCGCGCACCCTCGTCGGGCAGCGCGAAGCCGAAGCGCGGTTCAGCGAACTGGACCGGATCAAACTTGATCTGGAACGACTCGAGGCGCGTTTCGAGCGCCTTTCCCGATCCCTCGACCCAAGCGATAACGCATGAAGCTGCTTGCCGTCCGCCGTCTGTTGCGCATCCAGCGCGTCGTGATCCGCTACCGCCTCGATGACCTGCTGTTCGATCTGCCACTGCCCTGGTTCCTTCTGGCCGTGCGCTTTTTGCTGCCGTGGCGCTGGCTGCCGCGCAAACCGCTGGAACTCAACCGTGGTGCGCGCTTGCGTCTGGCGTTGCAGGATCTGGGGCCGATCTTCATCAAGTTCGGGCAGATTCTTTCGACTCGCCGCGACCTGTTGCCGGAAGACATCGCCGATGAGCTGATGCTGCTGCAGGACCGCGTGCCGCCGTTCGATTCGCAAGTGTCGATCAAGCTGATCGAAGAACAGCTGGGCAAGAAAATCAGCGAAGTGTTCAGCCGTTTCGACGTCGCCCCTCTGGCCTCGGCCTCGGTGGCGCAGGTGCATGCGGCGCAGCTGAAAAGTGGCGAAGAAGTCGTGGTCAAGGTTATTCGCCCAGGCCTGAAACCGATCATCGCGCAGGATCTGGCATGGCTGTTCATCCTCGCCCGCGCAGCGGAAAAATTCTCCGCTGACGCGCGCCTGCTGCACCCGGTCGACGTGGTGCAGGATTACGAAAAGACCATTTACGACGAACTCGATCTGTTGCGCGAGGCGGCCAACGCCAGCCAGTTGCGCCGCAACTTCGAAGGCTCGCAGCTGCTTTATGTACCGCAAGTCTATTGGGACTGGTGCCGGCCGAAAGTGCTGGTCATGGAGCGCATCTACGGCATCCAGGTCACCGATCTGGCGACCCTTGCCGACCAGCGCACCGACATGAAGATGCTCGCCGAGCGCGGCGTGGAGATTTTCTTCACTCAGGTGTTCCGCGACAGTTTCTTCCACGCCGACATGCACCCGGGCAACATCTTTGTCAGCACGGTCAATCCGTGGAGCCCGCAATACATCGCGATTGACTGCGGCATCGTCGGCAGCCTGACCCCGGAAGACCAGGATTATCTGGCGCGCAACCTGTTCGCCTTCTTCAAGCGTGACTACCGCCGTGTCGCGCAGTTGCACATCGATTCGGGCTGGGTGCCGGCGGAAACCAAACTCAACGAATTCGAAGCGGCGATCCGTACGGTGTGCGAACCGATCTTCGAAAAACCGTTAAAAGATATTTCATTTGGCCAGGTGCTGATGCGCCTGTTCCAGACCGCTCGCCGTTTCAACATGGAAGTGCAGCCGCAACTGGTGCTGTTGCAGAAGACCTTGCTGAACATCGAAGGCCTCGGGCGTCAGCTGTACCCGGATCTGGATCTGTGGAACACCGCGCAGCCGTTTCTCGAGCGCTGGATGCGCGAACGCGTCAGCCCGAAAGCCTTGCTGGGCAACGTGCAGAGCCAGCTGGAGCAGATTCCGCACCTGTCGAACATGGCCCGCGATCTGCTCGAACGCATGTCGCAACCCCACGCCAAAGACCCACCGCCGCCGTGGCGCAAACGCAAGGACGACTGGTTCCTGCGCCTGCTCGGCTGCGCGCATCTGGCCGGCGGCGCGATCCTCGCAGCGGGTGGTCCGTTGACCGATTGGTCGCACTGGCCCGCCGGAATCATGATCGCGGTCGGTTTGTATCTGGTCGTTCGCCGATAGCACGATTGAGCTGCAAGTTATAAGCTGCCAGCTTCAAGCTTGACGCTACAGGCACACCGCAACCTGCTTTTACTTGCAGCTTGAAGCTTGAAACTCGAAGCTGCTTTTCAGGAATTGAAGATGAAAAACTGGCTGGACGAGATCAAGTGGGACGCTGACGGCCTGGTGCCGGCGATTGCCCAGGATCACAAGACCGGGCGCGTATTGATGATGGCCTGGATGAACCGCGAAGCGCTGGAACTGACCGCTGCGGAAAATCGTGCAATCTACTGGTCACGTTCCCGTGGCAAGCTGTGGCGCAAGGGCGAAGAGTCCGGCCATGTGCAGACCCTGCATGAAATGCGCCTGGACTGTGACGCCGACGTGATCATCCTGATGGTTGAACAGATCGGCGACATCGCCTGCCACACCGGCCGTCAAAGCTGCTTTTACCGGGTCTTCGAAAACGGCGACTGGAAAACGGTCGACCCGGTGCTAAAAGACCCGCACGCTATCTATTCCGCAGGACACACACATGAGTGACACCCTGACCCGCCTCGCTCAGGTACTTGAAGAGCGCAAAGGCGCAGCCGCCGACAGCTCGTATGTCGCCAGCCTGTATCACAAGGGGCTGAACAAGATTCTGGAGAAAGTCGGCGAAGAGTCGGTCGAAACCATTATTGCCGCCAAGGATGCCGCGATCAGCGGCGATTGCAGTGATGTGATCTACGAGACCGCCGACCTGTGGTTCCACAGCATGGTCATGCTCGCCCAACTGGGGCAGCATCCGCAGGCCGTGCTGGATGAACTGGACCGTCGCTTCGGCCTGTCCGGACACGTCGAGAAAGCCTCGCGTCCGTCCGCCTGAACAACTTTTAGAGAGGAATCGCCACATGGGCATTTTTGACTGGAAACACTGGGTCGTCATTCTGATTGTCGTGGTGCTGGTGTTCGGTACCAAGAAACTGAAAAACCTCGGCACCGACGTTGGCGAATCGATCAAGGGCTTTCGCAAAGCCATGAACGACGACGAAAAACCGGCCGAGCCGAGCGTGACCCCGCCGGCCCAGCCAGTGCCACCGGTGCAGCCGCAAACCACCGCTCAGGCCAACCCGCCGCACACCATCGACGTGCAGGCGCAAAAAGTCGAAGAGCCGATCCGCAAAGACGTGTGAGCACTGACTAATGTTTGGTATCAGCTTCTCTGAACTGCTGCTCGTCGGCCTCGTCGCCCTGCTGGTGCTCGGCCCCGAGCGTCTGCCGGGCGCTGCGCGCACCGCCGGTCTGTGGGTCGGCCGCCTGAAGCGCAGCTTCAACGCGATCAAACAGGAAGTTGAACGTGAAATCGGTGCCGACGAGATCCGTCGGCAACTGCACAACGAACATATTCTGTCGCTGGAGCAAGAGGCGCGGAAGATTTTCAATCCGAACCAGCAGGAGCCGACGCCGGTCGAACCTGTGGGCGAGCAGACGATTCACAGCGCTGCCGCTCCCACTGCACCTGCACCTGCACCTGTTGTAATACCGCCAGGACCGGCGCCGGTTACCACAGACACATCGGTTGAACACGTAGCGCCCTCCGCCGCGCCGGCTACACCAGCGCCTCAAGACCCTACACTGCCGCCGCGAGCCCCATGAGCGATCTCCCCGAAAACGACCAGCACATGCCGCTGGTTTCACACCTCACCGAGTTGCGCACCCGCCTGCTGCGTTGCGTGGCGGCGATCTTCATTATCTTTGCCGGGCTGTTCGCGTTCACCCAGCAGATCTACACCTTCGTCTCGACGCCGCTGCGCCAGTACCTGCCGGTCGGCGCGACGATGATCGCCACTGACGTGTCGTCGCCGTTCCTGACGCCGTTGAAGCTGACCATGATGGTTTCGCTATTCCTCGCGATTCCGGTGATCCTGCATCAGATCTGGGGCTTTATCGCGCCGGGCCTGTACAAGCATGAAAAACGCGTCGCGGTGCCGTTGCTGATCTCCAGCATCCTGCTCTTCTACATCGGCATGGCGTTCGCCTATTACTTCGTCTTCCCATTGATCTTCAAGTTTTTCGCCGCTGCCACCCCGGCCGGCGTGGAAATGATGACCGACATCGCCAGCTACCTCGATTTCGTCATGACGCTGTTCTTCGCCTTCGGCGTGGCGTTCGAGATCCCGGTGGCCGTGGTCCTGCTGGTGTGGATCGGCGTGGTCGACGTCAAATACCTGAAGAAGATCCGCCCGTACGTGATCATCGGCTGCTTCGTGGTCGGCATGATCCTGACCCCGCCGGACATCTTCTCGCAGACCCTGCTGGCTGTGCCGATGTGGATGCTGTTCGAAATCGGCATCCTCTTCGGCGCGCTGGTCAGCAAGCGCGAACGCCCGGACGAAACGCCGGCCGACGACCACAACGACCAGCCGCCAGCGACCCAGGCATGAACCTGCTGCTGCTCGAAGAGGCCGACTTCATTGCGGCCGACCGCGTGATTCTGCGTGATCGCCGTCTGACCCACATGCAGGAAGTGCATCGCTCGGAAGTCGGCGACAGCCTGCGTGTGGGGCGCATCAACGGGTTGATGGGTTCGGCCGAGTTGCTGCGTCTGGAAGCGGGCGAAGCGGAGCTGCGCGTCAACCTCGATCAGCCACCGCCGGCCAAACTGCCGCTGACCCTGGTGCTGGCCCTGCCCCGGCCGAAAATGCTCCGCCGCGTGTTCCAGACTGTCGCGACCATGGGTGTGGCCAAGGTGATTCTGGTTAACAGCTATCGCGTGGAGAAAAGCTTCTGGCAGACGCCGTTTCTGGAGCCGGAAGCGATTCGTGAGCAGTTGATCCTCGGTCTTGAACAGGCTCGCGATACGGTGTTGCCGGAGATCGTTATCGAGAAGCGCTTCAAGCCTTTTGTTGAAGATCGCTTGCCGGCGATCGCCGAGGGCACCCTCGGCCTGGTCGGCCACCCCGGCAACTTCCCGCCCTGCCCGCGCGCTCTGAGCGAACCGGTGACCCTGGCCATCGGCCCCGAGGGTGGCTGGATTCCCTACGAAATCGATCTGCTGGCCAAATCCGGCCTGCAACCGGTGCAACTGGGCGAGCGCATCCTGCGCGTCGAAACCGCCGTGACCGCCCTGCTTGCACGCCTGTTCTGACGCGACCGCGTCGGACAAAAGGCGTTACAGATTGCCATCACCCAGCCGATACACCCCCTATAAGTCCAATTAAGTGGTCCGAAGGGAGTGGTCGCATGTACCGTTGGTTAGCCGAGAGTCTTGGAAACGTCAGCGTCAAACGCAAGCTGGGCATCGGTTTCGGCCTGGTGCTGTTGCTGACGCTGTTGATCACTTTCACCGGCTGGACCGGCATGAGCGGCATCATCAGCCGTGGCGACAAGCTCGGCTTCATTTCCAGCCTCAATGAGCTGACCAAAGACCTGCGCCTGGCGCGCATGGACTACGACATGCGTCGTGGTGAACAGGGTCCGGGCGCGGTCAATGAATTGCTCAGCAAACTCGAAAGCGGTCTGCAATCGGCACGCGGCATGATCGAGCAGCCATCCGATGTGGCGATGGTCGATCAACAGCTTGCTGCGGTCGCCGAATACAAACGCGCCTTCGGCGAAATGACCCAGGCCACCGTCCAGCGTGAAGATGCGCGCAGCAAGCTTGGCGCCAATGCCGATAATGCCGTGGCCAAGGTCGGCGAAGTCGAAAGTGCACTGCTGCAAGGTGACAGCGTTGCGCAGTACAACGCGGTGATCGAGCTGAGCAAACTGTTGCAGCAGGCGCGCTATCAGGTGCGCGGCTACACCTACAGCGGCAAGGCCGATGCCGAGCAACCGGCGCTGACCGCCATCGACAACGCCCTGAAAAACCTCGAAAGCCTGCCGACCCGCGTGCCAGAGCAGCACATCGCCAACCTGCAGCAGGCCACCGACTCGCTCAAGGCCTATCGCGCCGCCGTCGCTCAATTCCGTGATTCGCAGGTCAAGAACACTGCTGCACTGGCGAACATGTCGGCTCAGGGCGAGATCCTGATGTCGGTCAGCAAGAAGCTCACTGAATCGCAAACCGTGGTGCGCGACACCGATGCTGCCCATGCCAAGAACATGCTGCTGGTCGCCACTGCGCTGGCACTGGCCTTCGGTCTGATTGCCGCTTGGGCGATCACCCGACAAATCATCATTCCGCTGACCCAGACCCTGAAAGTCGCCGAGCGCGTGGCCGCTGGCGACCTGACCCACAACCTGGTTTCCCTGCGTCGCGACGAACTCGGACAATTGCAGCGCTCGATGCAAAGCATGACCCAGGGCCTTCGCGAGTTGATCGGCGGTATCAGCGACGGCGTCACGCAGATCGCCAGCGCCGCTGAAGAGCTATCCGCGGTGACTGAGCAGACCAGCGCCGGGGTCAATAATCAGAAGATCGAGACCGATCAGGTCGCCACCGCTATGAACGAAATGGCGGCTACCGTGCAGGAAGTCGCGCGCAACGCTGAAGAAGCTTCTGAGGCCGCTGTCGCCGCTGATCAACAGGCCCGCGAAGGTGACAAGGTCGTCGGCGAAGCCATCGCCCAGATCGAACGTCTGGCGGTCGAGGTCGGCCACTCCACCGAAGCCATGGGCGAGCTCAAGCGTGAAAGCGACAAGATCGGCAGCGTCCTCGATGTGATCAAGTCGGTGGCCCAGCAAACCAACCTGCTGGCCCTCAACGCCGCCATCGAAGCGGCCCGCGCCGGTGAAGCCGGACGTGGTTTCGCCGTGGTTGCCGACGAAGTTCGCAGCCTCGCCCAGCGCACGCAGAAGTCCACGGAAGAGATCGAGGAGCTGATCGTCGGTCTGCAAAACGGTACCCAGCAAGTGGCGACGATCATGGACAACAGCCGCAGCCTCACCGACAGCAGCGTCGAACTGACCCGGCGTGCCGGTGGCTCACTGGAGAGCATCACCCGCACTGTGTCGGCGATCCAGGCAATGAACCAGCAGATCGCCGCAGCCGCCGAGCAGCAGAGCGCCGTGGCCGAAGAGATCAACCGCAGCGTACTGAACGTGCGCGATGTGTCCGATCAGACCTCGGCGGCGAGTGAAGAGACCGCAGCGTCCAGCGTCGAGCTGGCGCGGTTGGGCACGCATCTGCAGATGCTGGTCGGCCGCTTCAAAGTCTGAGTTGATGCACAACCTCGGTTAGCCTGTAACCGAGGTGATGCCATTCGCGAGCAGGCTCGCTCCCACAGGGAAACGCATTCCAAGGTGGGAGCGAGCCTGCTCGCGAAGGCAGCGGCGCGGTTTGCGCGTCGTAGGTAACGGGCGCGCCAATTCGGCGACGGATGCTATGCACTGGTTTTAGGCTTTATCCGGATTTGTTCGCAAATCAGCGGACATAAAAAAAACCCGCTGAATCAGCGGGGTTTTTTATCAGGCCGGCTGAGCCTGCAGGCTCACCGGTCGCAGCGGCAGCAACGGCGCATGCGGATCGGCTTTCACCGAAGCGCGCCAGGCGTCCAGCCACTCAGCGTGACCTTCGGCCCAGACCTGCTCGTGCAGGCGTGCCAGCGCGACAGGGTCGCTAAGCAGTTGCAGGCGATCATGGTTGTTCAGCCCGGCCGGGCCGACCTTGATCGCGTGACGCACACGTTCCTGACGCAGCCACTCGATCGGCTCGGCCTGGCCGTGACGCGAGGTCGCCAGCGAGCACGCCAGGGCGTTCTGCTGAGGATCGACCACGGCGCGGACGAAGCCGTCGTTGAGCGCGTGATAGCGGTTCTCGTGGGTGTACTGATCGGTTGCCAGCAGCGCCTGTGGCGGATTGTATTCCTCAGGGATGAGGAACAGGCTCTCGTCACGGGTCTTCAGGCCCAGGCCGACACGGCTGGAGATCACCGATACCGGGATCGACAGCATCAGCGAACCGACGATCGGCACCAGCCACCAGAGGAAGCTCGGGTTCAGCCAGATCACCAGCAGCGCCCACAAGAAGCCCAGCAACGTCTGCGGACCGTGGCGCTTGACCGCTTCGCTCCACGGCGTCGAGTCGTCGTCACGCTGCGGCGAGTTCCAGGTCGCCGCCCAGCCGAGGAACGCGGCGAGGACGAAGCGGGTGTGGAAAATCATCCGCACCGGCGCCAGCAGCATGGAGAACAGCATCTCCAGCAGCATCGACAGGGTCACCTTGAACTTGCCGCCGAACTCTTTCGCGCCCTTGGCCCAGATCAGGATGATGCTCAACAGCTTCGGCAGGAACAGCAGCACGATGGTCGTCGAGAACAGCGCGATGGCCTTGTCCGGATGCCATTGTGGCCACAGCGGATAGAGCTGACGCGGCTCGAGGAAGTACTGCGGCTCCATCAGCGTGTTCACCGCCAGCAGCGCGGTCGACAACACCAGGAAGAAGAACCACAACGGCGCCGACAGGTAAGACATCACGCCGGTGAGGAACACCGCGCGGTGCACCGGGTGCATGCCCTTGACCAGGAACAGGCGGAAGTTCATCAGGTTGCCGTGGCACCAGCG
>NZ_RCOC01000055.1:0-19469 GCF_004307515.1 Pseudomonas sp. Sample_14
CAATGGGGCGGGTGTGTTTCTGCGTTTGTGTTCAGGTTTGCAAAGTTTTTGACCTTGTTAACTTTGGCGGGCTTTGGGCGGTGGCGAGATCCTTCAGGTCGGCACGGGTGCCTATTGGAATCTAACAATGTCTGTGCATAAATAGCGAAAAACGCTAGTGTTGGTTAGCTTTAACTATTAAATGGTGTTGTGATGGATCCCTATCGTAATCCGTTCGCCCCCGGGGCTGGTTTTCCCCCACCTGAGCTTGCTGGCCGAGATGCTGTTCTCGGAATGGCTCGGATTTCCTGCGGCCGAGCAGTGAGGGGCAAACCTGCACGGTCGCTGATGCTCCTTGGCCTTCGTGGAGTCGGCAAGACGGTACTCCTGAATGAGATCGGCAATATCGCCAGACAAGAGGGGATGCTCGTTTCCCAGCTCGAAGCTCCGGAGAAAAATACACTTCCCACTCTTCTTTACCCTGAACTGCGACGCGTAATGCGTTCACTTTCCGGATTCGAAGGAGCAAAGCAAATTGCCAGCCGGGGTATGAGCGCCCTGCGCAATTTTGCCTCGATATTTAAAATCGACATCGGTGGCGTTGAGGTAGGCGTTGAGGGTGAAGAACCTGGGCTCGCTGATAGCGGCGATTTGCAACATGATCTTCCAGACCTGTTCGGTGTGATTGGCGAGGGCGCTAAAGCCGCTGGCAAGGGATGGGTGCTGCTCATCGACGAGGTTCAGTACCTCTCGGAAGGCGATCTGTCGGCACTTATCGTTGCGATGCATCGAATGGCCCAGCGCGGGTTGCCTGTGGTTTTGGTTGGGGCAGGACTACCACAGGTTGCCAAATTGGCTGGTGAGGCGAAGTCCTATGCAGAGCGACTTTTCCTCTACCCGCCTGTAGGCGCGCTGGACGAAGAAGCAGCAAAACTTGCTGTTCGAAAACCCGTCGAGGAGGAGGAGCAGACGATCGAAGACGCTGCCCTCCAAGCGATTGTCGCGCGAACGAGGGGCTATCCGTTTTTTCTGCAGGAATGGGGTTCCACTTCATGGGATGTTGCTGCCGGCCCCATGATCACGCTCGCTGATGTCGAACGCGCTTATCCAGAGACTATCGCCGGACTCGATGCCGGCTTCTTCAAGGTTCGTTATGACCGGCTTACCAAAGCCGAGATCCAGTTTGTGATGGCGATGGCCGCCCTTGGTGATGGGCCCTATCCTATGGCAGGTATCGCCAAGGTGATGGAGCGTGATCAATCATCGTTAGGCCCGGCCCGGGCCAATATCATTTCCAAAGGTATGATCTACAGCACCGACCATGGTTACCTTGATTTCACCGTTCCTCTTTTCGCGGAATACCTTCGCCGTCGTGGCGAATGAAAATCAGTGGTAGCGCCTTATGTAGTCAGCCGCCGAATTCTTTCCGAAAGTTCTGCCCCGCTTACCTGCCGGTACGCATGGATCAAGAGCATGGGCAGTACTCGATCTTGCGCTCATTGTGGAGCTGCCGAAGGCTGCGATCTTTTGATTTTGATTTTGTGTGGGAGCGAGCCTGCTCGCGAAGGCGGCCTGAATTTGACTAGGTTCCTGGAGTGAATGTAGGTTCTGACCAACGTTTGTATTGATGTCGTATATAGCCCGATCAGGATTCGGATTCGAGAAAGCTCATACCCGGGACGGTAATTTCACTATTGATTTTGATACGCAAGCTGATCATTACAAGATGTCTTTCCATGCGGTTGTTAATGATCCAGTCGCCGGCGACATAGACATTCTCGGGAGCTTTGACCTGCGTATGTAGTAGATATCCTGCAGCCTCGATGTATTGCAACCCGTGGCAGACGTCAGTCCTCTATCAATACGCTCCGCTCGGAGTGTTCCTCGTGCCTGAGGTGTATTGGCAACTGACGATCCTTGACTCGTTGTATCGATACAAGGCAGCCAGTCTGGATTTTTCGCAAACATCCATGACCTGCTCAAATTGCTCGGCAGTTGCCTCGACGCGCCACTGTAGCGTTTGGCCTGTCTGACAATTGGATGCGCCAGGCGTGATGTTCATGGATTTCAATTCATTGAGCGCTGCACTACAGTCTTTTGCCTGCTCTGCGTTATTGTCAGCCTGCGCAGGGATCCAGGCACTGAGTGCGAACATGGCAGCCGGCAGGGCGATACGCAGTTTCGAATAAAGGCTCATACAGAAGGTCCCCACAACCAGCGTTGTCAGATCGGCCACGTCAGTCCCTGAACCACAAAGAATCCATTGCAGGTGAGTTCCCGCGTGTCATTCGTGTGCTGTGCTTTGCCGGAAAATTTGTAATCTTTGAGGTCGTATCGGTACACCAAGTTACTGATTTGGGTTACCGCGATAATTGAAGAAGTTGTCGTTTCAAATTCATAGGGACGAGGATCGGCTCGATCTATGACAATCGTTTCTGAATAGCGCAAAGGGGAAGGATCCTGCGGGTAGCGAAGCGAGATGGAGATGATTCGCGCGCCCGACAAGCCGTCGTTGTGGCGAAAAGAAAAGTCGTATCCCCCTAATGCGTTGATGGAAATGGATGTGCTTGAAGTGCTGTAGCTGGTCAAGTCCAGATAATTACCGCTGATGGTGCCTTTGACATCAGTTTCAATAGAGCCGAACGCGAAGACGGCGTTGGGTACGTTTGGGTTTGCCATGAGAGCTGCCTCTGTATGATCCGAATAATGAAGAGGCAAGTCTGGGTAAAAGCGTGAACGCTGTGAACTGTAATACCTGACAGTTTTTTATTCTTGTTCGCGATAGTTATTCAGGCACAGCGCATTTTCCGAACGCTACCGACCCGCCTGTCGGAAAACTCCGGCGCATTGATCAGCGCCTGCAGGACGAACCTGTTCACAACCGCTTCCACAGGTTTATTCATTGCCTGCCAGGTTGCGCTCACAAAAAAAGGCGATGTCCCTCACGGAACATCGCCTTTTCATTACCGCCAGCTAACGCTTATTCCGGCAGCTTGTACGCAATGATGTAGTCACCCATCTTGGTGCCCAGCGAGCCGTGACCGCCAACAACGAGCAGCACGTATTGCTTGCCGTCCTTGCCGGTGTAGGTCATCGGAGTCGCTTGGCCGCCTGCTGGCAGGCGCGATTTCCACAGCTCTTTACCGGTATTCACGTCATAGGCGCGCAGGTACTGGTCGAGGGTGCCGCTGAGGAAGCCGACGCCGCCGGCGGTAACCATCGAGCCGCCCATGCTCGGTACGCCGAGGGTGAAGCCGATCGGGATTGGCGAGCTGTCGCGGCTGGTGCCGTTCTTGCGTTTCCACACGACTTTGCCGGTGGTCAGGTCGATACCGGCGACGTAGCCCCAGGCCGGGGCCTGGCACGGTACGCCCAGTGGCGACATGAACGGGTGCATGATCACCGCGTATGGCGCGCCGGTGTTCGGCTGCACGCCCGAGGTTTCGCTCTCGCGCTTGCTGCCGGCTTCGACTTGCTCGCGTGGGACCATTTTCGAGACGAAGGCCATGTAGTTCGGGCTGGTGAACAGCAGCTGGCGAACCGGATCGACCGAGACGCCGCCCCAGTTGAACACGCCGACGTTACCCGGATAGATCAGGCTGCCCTGTTCCGATGGCGGGGTGTATTGGCCTTCGTAACGCAGTTCCTTGAATTGGATACGGCACAGCATCTGGTCGAACGGGCTGGCGCCCCACATGGCTTTTTCGGTCAGTTCCGGGGCCAGCAGGTTGAGGTCCGAACGGGCCTGGGTCGGTGCGGTGTGGTCGCCTTTGACAGCGCCTTGCGGTACCGGGATTTCCTTGATCGGAATG
This sequence comes from Pseudomonas sp. Sample_14, assembly GCF_004307515.1. NCBI lineage: Bacteria > Pseudomonadati > Pseudomonadota > Gammaproteobacteria > Pseudomonadales > Pseudomonadaceae > Pseudomonas > Pseudomonas sp. Sample_14. The sequence goes on from NZ_RCOC01000055.1 coordinate 3,792, forward strand.
ATCGGCGTGCCGTCACGACGGTCGAGGACGTACAGGCTGCCCTGTTTGGTCGGGGCGATCAGCGCAGGTTTCACGCCGTCGGCGGTTTTCATGTCGAGCAGGGTAGGCTGGCTGCCGACGTCCATGTCCCACAGGTCATGGTGGGTGAACTGGTAGTTCCAGCGCACTTTACCGGTGGCCAGGTCCAGGGCAACGAGGCCGGCGCTGAATTTCTCGGCGCCCGGGGTGCGATTTCCGCCCCATTGGTCAGGGGTCTGGTTGCCCAGTGGCAGGTAGACCATGCCGAGTTTTTCATCGACGCTGGCCAGCGACCACATGTTCGCCGAGTTGCGGCTGTAGGTTTCGCCCGGGGCCAGAGGCTCAGTGGCGTCCGGCTTGTCGCTGTCCCAGTTCCACACCAGGTGACCGTCGCGCACGTCGAAGGCGCGGATCACGCCCGATGGCTCATTGGTCGATTCGTTGTCGGTAACGTGACCGCCCATGATCACCAGATCACGGGTAATCGCCGCTGGCGAGGTGGAGTAATAGCCACCAGCGGTGAACGGGCCGATGCCTTGGGTCAGGTCGACCACGCCGTTGGTGCCGAAGCCTTCGCAGATCTTGCCGGTGTCGGCGTTCAACGCAATCAGGCGGGCATCAGCGGTTGGCAGGTACAGACGACGCGGGCAGGCCTGAGCAACGGCCTGGCCGGCTTCGGAGATGACAGCGGAACCGGCGTTTTCAGACTTGGCATAGGCGGCTTCGTCGTAATACGAAACGCCACGGCAAGTCATGTGGGCGAAGCCCTTGAAGCCGACCGGGCTCTTGATCTGTGGATCGAAGCGCCAGATTTCCTTGCCGGTGTCCGGGTCCAGCGCCAGCACTTTGCTGTGCGCGGTGCAGGCGTAGACCATGCCGTTGGCTTTGAGCGGGGTGTTTTCGTTGGTCAGCTCGACCGGGTCATCGGCAGTTGGCAGGTCGCCGGTCTGGATGCGCCAGGCTTCCTGCAACTTACCGACGTTTTCCGGGGTGATCTGCTTGAGCGGCGAGTAGCGGTCACCGAACTCGGTGCGACCGTACGCTTGCCAGTCGCCATCCGGCATGGCCGGTGCGGTGCTGGTCATGTCCGCGCTGTCGCGGCCCAGTTCGCCGAAGGTTTCGCCCGGGTGGGTGAAGAGGCTGGCCAGAGCGGTAACGCCGGCCAGGATCACAGCGACGGTCAGGCCGCCAGTGCCGATTTTCGCCGGGCCGTTGAGCAGCAGCGGACGACGGAACCATGGCAGCAGCATCACGAAGCCGAGGACAAACCACAGCGCCAGACGCGGCACCAGTTGCCACCAGTCCAGACCGACTTCCCACAATGCCCACACCGTGCTGGCAAACAGCACGATGGCGTACAGGCCCAGCGCCGCGCGGCGGCGCATCAGCAGCAGAATGCCGCTCAGGGCGATGCCGATACCGGCCAGCAGATAGTAAAGCGAGCCGCCGAGCATGCTCAGCTTGACTCCCCCGGCCAGCATGGCCAGGCCCATCAGTAGAAGCAGGATGCCGAGCAGGCCCGGTAGCAGACGGCCCCGACTCGAAGCACTTTCGGTGCTCATAGTGTGATTCTCCGTGACGTTTATGTAGTCCCGCGCTGTAGTCACTTTAGATGACGATTTGGCGCAGGCATGGTTCAGATAAAAACTTGTTCGGCTAACGAAATGCATTCCTGTGGGAGCGAGCCTGCTCGCGAAAGCGGTGTATCAGGCAACGCTGCAGCGACTGACAGGCCGCCTTCGCGAGCAGGCTCGCTCCCACAGGGGGTAGCGGTGATCTTTAGAACGACGACTGGATCTTGATCCCGCCGATCAGGGCGTCGTCGACGTCGTTCACGCCACCGGGGTGGCGGATGTATTGCAGGTTCGGGCGTACGGTCAGCCAGTTGGTCACGTGCACGCCGTAATACAGCTCGGCGCTGTATTCGGTGTCCTGCGGTGGCAGGAACGCCGGATTGTCGTAGTCGTAGACAGCATTGGCGCGGTTAGTCATTTCGGCGTTCTTGCGATAGGCCGGGTTGACGTGCACACGAGCGAGGGCAAAACCGATGTCGTCCTTGGCGCGGGCATCGAACGGACCTTTGTAGGTCAGGCCGGCCTGCACGTAGTTGTCGATGGCGTTGGTTTTCTTGTCATGCATCGTCGCGTTGGCGAACAGGCTCAAACCGCGCGAGTGGTCGCTGGCGATGCTGGTGACCTGCTGCTGCACGCCCAGCCATACGCCGTGCTTGCTCGACGCGCTGCGGTAGGCTTCGCCGCTCAGCGCTGCCGGTTGGTCATTGCGGTCTTTATATACGTCAGAAGCCTTGGCATTGCTGTAGTAGTAACCGGCGCGGTATTCGCCCGGCAGGCCGTTGAGCTTCGGCGTCCACACCAGTTCGACCGGCAGGATCGCGCCCTGGGTGCCGCTGCCGCTGAGTTTGAAACCGTTGCCGCGATCGAGGTTCGACGGGTTCTGCTCGTAGGCGCCGATCTGCGCATACAGCTCGGGCGTCAGGTGATATTTGACCCGCAGCGCCCACTGGCTGACCGGCCAGTTGTACCAGATGCCGCCGACCCAGTTGCCGACCTGCGAGCCGCAGAAAGCGAGGTTCTGGAAGTCACAAGGGAAGCTGTTGAAGTCTTCGCCTTCGCCGAAGCGGCCGACCTTGATGTCGAGTTTCTGATCGAAGAATTTCTGCTGGTACCACATCTGCGTCAGGCGCGTGGTCTGGCCACGGCCCCAGACTTCCTGGGCGGAAGTGAAGCCGCCAACGCGTGGATCGTTGATGCGGTCGTTGCTGATGTTGTTGCCGCTGCGTTTGGTGATGGTCAGTTGAAATTCGGCGTCGTTCCAACCGAGGATCTTCTGCAGATCCAGATGGGTGCCGAGGCCGAACTGGTCGCTGTAGCGGGCAGTGCGGTCGTGGTCGTAACCGCCGTGCAGGTTGCTGCCCATTTCGCCGGTGTAATCGAGTTTGAAGTCGTAGCCTTTTTCCGCAAGTTCTGTGCGCGTGCCGTTCCAGTCACCGAGCATGTACGGTGATTCACTGTCGAAGGCCGGCGCCGCGTGGGCACAGGTCGCCAAGCCAAGGGCGGTGCAGCCGCCAAGGGTGCGCAGGACAGAGATAGCGCTGTCTCGGGAGAAGGAAAAGTCAGGCATGAAGAAGTCTTTTTTTGATGTTTTTCGAGTGCAGGCCGAGCGCTTCAGATTGTCGCAGGCAGTGAAGCGTTTCAGCGGAAGGGCGGCAGGATAATGATCTGTAACAAATTGAGAAAGCGCTTTTGCAGACATGCAGCGTTTCGGATTCGGTAACAGTGCGGCAAACGGGCGCATTGTGAGTCGGGCCACAGCCTGCGATCTTCCCGGGTTGGCCTACATTTGAAGACAGGCCTTCCACCCGCTCTGCCCCTCGGCTAAGGTGCGCGGCTTCTGCATATCACTTCGCCCAAAGGCCCGGCATGAACGAACAATCCCCCGATCCGCTGCACGGCGTGACCCTCGAACAGATCCTCAACGCACTGGTGACTCACTACGAGTGGTCGGGTCTGGCCGAGCGTATCGATATCCGTTGCTTCAAAAGCGATCCGAGCATCAAATCGAGCCTGACCTTCCTGCGTAAAACCCCGTGGGCGCGGGAAAAGGTCGAGCGCCTGTACGTGAAGCTGATGCGCACCAAGCGACCGCTCTAAGATGGACAGCGCGAGGCGCCGACGCCTGATCACCGGCCTGGCCGTGCTGGGCTGGGCCGGATTGACGATTCAGCTGTACCTGATCTTCTTCGCACGATTGAGCATCGGCGCCAGCCTGCTGGGCGGGCTGGTGAGTTTCTTCAGCTACTTCACCATATTGACCAACACCCTGGTGGCGACGGTGCTGACCTGCGCGGTCGCCGAGCGCGAATCCGCCGCGCGGCGCTGGTTTCTGCAACCGTGGGTCAGCAGCGGGATCGCGGTGAGCATCGCCGTCGTCGGTCTGGCCTACAGCATCCTGCTGCGGCACTTGTGGCACCCCGAAGGCTGGCAGTTTGTTGCCGATGAGTTGCTCCACGACGTCATGCCATTGCTGTTTCTTGGCTATTGGTGGTGCTGCGTCCCCAAAGGCACGTTGCGCTTGTGGCACTTGCCGCTGTGGCTGATCTATCCGCTGGTGTATTTCATCTACGCCTTGCTGCGCGGGCATCTGCTTGGCGCCTATGCGTATCCGTTCATTGATGTGGCGGTGTTGGGATATCCACAGGTGCTGGCGAATGCCGGGGGGATATTGGTGGGGTTTGTGTTGGTGGGTCTGCTGATTATCGGTCTCGACCGCAGATTGTCCGCACGAAGTTGATATCCAGTGTGGGAGCGAGCTTGCTCGCGAATGCGGTGTATCAGTTTGCATGGATGTTGACTGACACACCGCTTTCGCGAGCAAGCTCGTTCCCACAGGGGAATTGTGGTCAGAGGAAAATCACTCCTCGTCAGAGCCTTCCGCGCGCCAGTAGCCGACAGCCTTGATGAACTGTTCATCGAGCCCATGCTCATCGATCAGCACCCGGCGGATCTGCCGTGAGACCTTGGTCTCGGTCGCCACCCACGCGTACAGATTGCCCTTGGGCACCTGTAATTGCTTGACGGTAGCCAGCAGGTTGTCCTTGCCACCTTCACGCAGCACCCAGATCACATTGAACTGCGCCGCGCTTTCCAGCACTTGCTGCTCGGCACCGTTTTCCACTTCGATCACCACGAGTGCCCGGCGATTTGCCGCCAGACCTTCGAGGCGGCGGGCGATGGCGGGGAGGGCGGTTTCGTCGCCGATCAGCAGGTAGCTGTCAAAGATGTCCGGCACGATCATCGAACCGCGTGGCCCGCCGATATGCAGGAACTGCCCCGGTTGCGCCTGCTCGGCCCAGGTCGAGGCAGGGCCGTCGCCGTGCAGGACGAAATCGATGTCCAGCTCCATTTTTTCCAGATCGTAACGACGCGGCGTGTAGTCGCGCATCTCGGGCATCGGCCCGTTGTCCTTGCCGGCGCCGAGTTGCAGGGTTTCCAGCGCGGCGGCCTGTTCGGCGTTCTGCGGGAACAGCAGTTTGACGTGATCGTCCGTGCCCAGGCTGATGAACCCGGCCAGTTCCGGCCCGCCGAGGGTGATGCGGCGCATGCGCGGGGTCAGGTCGGTGACGCGCAGCACTTCAAGCTTGCGCCGTTTGATTTCGTGCATCACGCGGTGAATGGTTTGAGTATCGACTGCAGTCATTCGGCTTTCTCCGTGGCAGGTTGAACGGCAGGGCCGTCGACGATGGCTTTGGCGGTGTCGTTGAGCAGGTCGCGCACGCGCAGGATTTCCTCGGCGCTCCAGCGCCCGTGGTGCAGTTGCAGGGCATGACGCAGGTTGTGCACCGCTTCGTGGATTTCCGGCGGGCGATCATGGCCGCGCAGCGAGCGCTTGCTGACGTCGATGCGCATGCGGACGCCGTCGAGCGCCACCGCTTGTTCACTTAAAGACAAACGACCGGCGTCGGTGACGCTGTAACGCTTTTTGCCGGCCTCGGCATCACCGGCGATCAGGTCGCTTTCTTCCAGAAAGGTCAGGGTCGGGTAGATCACCCCGGGGCTGGGGCTGTAGGCGCCGTCGAACATGCCTTCGATCTGGCGGATCAGGTCGTAACCGTGGCAGGGCTGCTCGGCGATCAGCGCCAGCAACAGCAATTTCAAGTCGCCGGGGGCAAAGACTCGCGGGCCGCGGCCGCCGCGTTCGCGACCGGGGCGCTTCTCGAAGCCGTCGCGGCCATCGCCATGCTCGCGGTGGGGGGAATGATGGTCTCTCATTTCGCTTCTCTCTCGTCGTATTTAGATACAACTTAAGATATATCTTAAGCGCTGTGCAAGACGTTTTTAGCCTCTGGCGCCGCTCGACGGACGAGCGGTCGGCGTGAAAAAAGCCACAAAACTCTTCCCGATCAAAAAATAAAAAGGGGTGACCTTAAAGTTAAAGTTATCGCTCTAGTTGTGCTTGAGTATATATTCTAATTTATCGCAAGTTGCCGCGTTAAAGCGGCTAAGTTGCTGTATGGTTTTTTGCCTGTAACTGTGTGTAGGGCGCAACTTACAGCGAATGTTGCAAGTATCTGTTTTTTGTTCTTTTTTCTGGCGGGGTGTGGGGTTGTTTAACTACGAGTTTGTCGGAAGTTGCCTGCTTACATTCCAGAGGCAACAGTCGATGATGCCGGGCATTGAAAGTTCAAGTTGCTTCAGCGGTCGACGAGCAAAAGGTTTATGAACTTTCAATGACACCCCCTTATATAAAGCAAACAGGTACTGAACGATGTTCAAGAAAATCGCAATCGCTGCTCCACTGGCTCTTCTGGCAATGTCCTCCACGGCCTTCGCGGCGAATGAAGCGTCGCACTCCATCAGTCTTGTCGCCACAGTGCCAACCACCAGCTTCTATGTGGTGCCGGTCGACCCTGATCTGGTCAACAAAGACCAGGACATGAGCTACAACCCTGCCACCGGCAAGATGACCGAGGTCAAAGGTTACTTTGACGTACGTAACACTGACGGCTCCGTTCACGCCAGCCTCAATGGCATCCCTATGCTGCAATCGGGTGTCGATCAGATTGCCCTGGACGTTGAATTCAACGGCAAGATTCTTACCCAAGTGCCACAAATGGTTGTGGGTGAAGATGAATCCGACAGTACCTACCGCGCATTGCTGAAAATCGCTCCGCGTGCCAGCTCCACATACGCGCCGGGTGATTACACCGGAACTATTGCAATGGTTTTCGATGCGGTACCTCCGGTCGGTTCGCGCTGATCGCATGATCGCCTGCTAGACGCCCACCTTCGCCGTGGGTTTGACCGCGGGGCAAACATCCGTGTTTGCCCCGACGGACTTTCATTGTCTGAAAATCAGAGTACGAGTTCATGTTCCCGATGACACCCATCGCGGCTGCGCTTGCGCTGTTGTTCTGTGCCAGCGCAGTCATGGCTTCCGACGCCACCGGTACCACGCCACGCAGTTTGCTGGCGCAGGCCAAAGGCTTGCCGGCGGATTTCGAGGAGCATTTCTTTGATGTACCGCTGGCGGTGCGGGTCGAAGTCGATCAGCAGCCGCTGGGCGAAGCCATGGTGGTGCTGTCGCGAGATGACCGCATCACGCTTCTCGAATTCACCGATACCAGCGAAAACCGCTTTGGCCCGGCCGAGCGGGAAAAGTGGGCGAGCTACCTCAAACCCGGTGTGCCTCTGGGCGCGTGCCGCGGTTCGTGTCCCGATCAGTTTCTGGCGGTGCACTACAACCTGCAAAGTTCGCTGGTTTCGATCCTCACTGAAAATGCCGAGCGCGATGTTCAGGCCAAGCGTTATTACGAGCAACCCGACGGCGGCAGTCGTGGCCTGATGGTGCGCAATCAACTCAATCTCAATGGCGGCCAGGATCAGGATCTGGGTGGGCGCTTCGGCCTGGAAGCCAGTTCCAGTCTGGGCAACTGGAGCCAGACCCTCAACCTGCAAATGGCCCGGCTCGGCGGTCCTGATACCAAGCTGTATCACGCCGTGCATGAACTGCACACCCAGCGCGAACTGCAAGGCAGTTTCTTTCGCCTGGGCTATTTCACCCCCAATTCCGAAGGGCTGATGCGTCAGCCGCGCACGTTCGGCACCAGCCCCGACACCGCTGTAGGCCTCATGTATGGCAGCTCCGACAGCCTGGCGATCAACACGCCGATGCCGAGCGTGTATCCGATCTACGTGACCGCCAATCGTCAGGGGGCGGTGGAAATCTGGCGCAATGGTTTGCTGATCAACACGCAATCGGTGCCCGCCGGTCTGCAGTCGCTCGATACGCGGCCGCTGCCGGGTGGCATTTACGAGGTGGAGGTTCGCCTGATCGAGGACGGCCAGATCACCTCCACCACGCAGGAACTGGTCTACAAGCCGAGCAACTGGCGCAACCTCGATGAGCGCTGGCGCTACAACGTATTTGCCGGCGAAGAAAGCAAACTGTTGAGTAACTGGGACAAGCAAAGCAGTGGCAGCCCGACCGCCGGTGCATCGCTCAACTATCTGTTGCATCCGCGGGTGATTCTCGGCGCTTCGGCGCGGCAGATTCGCGAAAAGCTGCAGTACGGCACATCCATCGACTGGACGCTGGCCAACCACCTCAGCCTGTATGCCAATGTCTACAAGACCGAGGATTACGGCACCGGTCTGGATCTGCAAAGCCTTTACAACTACGGCGCGGGCAGTCTGGTGATCAGCCACAACCGCAGCTGGCTCGACACCACCAACACCTACGAAACGCTGCCCGACGGCACACGCGTTCGTCCGCGTAACGTGTTCGTCGGCCAGACCAGCAATTCATCGCTGGCGCTCAATCATCGGGTGAGCAGCAAGAGTTCGGTCAATGCCCGGGTTTCGCACAGCGAAGGCAATGTCGAAGGCATGGGCCTGGATCTGGGTTGGACCCAGCGCACGGTGCTGCTGGGCAGTGATGCCAGTTGGCGCCTGTCGGTCTTTGATCGTCCGGGCAGTTTCAGCAGCGGCGATGCGCGCAATCGCGGGATCGATCTGAGCATCAATCTGGCGCTCGGCGCGCCCGGTCAACAGCTCACCGGCAGCATCGGCTCACGCACCGCCCGTGATGGCAAGCGCGACAACAACGCCTCGCTCGGCTGGCGCAAGGATTTCAAGGATCACGTGCTGCAAAGCGTCTCGGTCACGGCGCTCACCGATACCTACGGCCTCGGCATGTCGAGCCTGGCCAATTTCCGCACCGATGCGGTCAACGGCGATGGCTTTATTCAACGCTCGTCCTACAACGGCAATTTCACCGGCGGCCTCAACCTCGACAGCACGCTGGTGGTCGGTGGCGAGCAGATGCTCATGACCAATCACAGCGAAGTGCGCGGCGCCGGGATGATCGTCGATGTCGAATCGGACATCGACGACATCGTCCTGCGCGCGGACGACTATAGCGGGAGCAGCGCTGCCTTGAAGCCGGGGCGCAATTTCATCCCGATCACGGCCTATCAGAACAGCTCCGTGAGCTTCGACTTCGAGGGCAACAACGTGCCCGCAGCGACCATCGAGCCGGCGCGCACTCGCTATCACCTGAACAAGGGCGGGGTGGAGTACCGCAAGATCCGTGTGATGAAAACCCTGACAGTGCTCGGTCGCCTGATCGATGAAGCAGGGCAGCCGCTCAAGGGCCATCATGTGATCAACCATGCCAGCCGTGGCGTCACCGAGGTCGACGGGTTCTTTTCAATGGAGATGAACGCCGGTTCGCCGACCCTCGAAATCCGTCGCGATAATCGCTTGCTGTGTCAGTTCCGCCTCGATGCCAACCAGTACCGCAGTGAAAACAACGTCCTGATGATAGGCGATCTGCGCTGCACGCCAGACACCGTGGCCGACGTCGGTGTCACCGCGCAGAAGGCGGGCTGAACCGATGATCAAGTCCACATTTGGGCGACACGCGCACCAGCAATATCAGCGCTATCCGGGAAGCCGACGTATGAACGTGCGCGCCGGTGCCTTGTTCCTTTTTCATGGAGTTGAAGTGATGAACCGTGGTTTTTTGCTGGGCGTGCTCAGCGTGTTTTGCCTGACGGCGCAGGCCGGGCCGCAGATCAATGTCGGTACGGTGTACGACTATATGGATGGCGACAAGAGCACCTATCTGAAACGGGTGTTCAACAGCGGGGATGCCACCGCGTTCGTCAAGGTAAACGTTCTGGAGATTGTCTACGACGCCGACGGCACGCCGAAGGAAATCCCGGTTGAGAACGCTGCCGACGGCGCTTCGCGCAACGGCCTGATGGCCAGCCCGGCGCGGCTGATCGTCCCGGCCGAGGGCATGCAGGGCACCCGCTTGCTGTACATGGGTGAACGCGATCGCGAGCGTTACTTCCGCGTGCGCTTCGTGCCGGTGGTGCCGGAAAAGGAAGACGAGTTCGCTGTCAGCCAGGAAGAACGGGAAGACTACAAAAAGGCACTGACGGCCGGGGTCAACGTGATGACCGGTTTCGGCACGGTGTTCTTCGTACGGCCCAGGGAAACCCGGTTTGCCACGACGATCAATGAAACCGACAGCCGCTACGAACTGCGCAATGACGGCAACACCGTGGTGATTGTCGACGAGTTCAGAGACTGCTCGTTGAGCGACGAAACCGACTGCGGTGTGACCACCAAACACCATGTGCTGGCGGGCAAGACGTTCGCTTTCGACAAGGAGAAGGGCCGTGGGTACCGCTTCTTCCTGATCGAAGGCAGCGAGAAGAAGAACCTGACGGTCAGCAGCCGCTAGGTCTGCTTTTCATTGACGCAACGGGTAACCAACATGATCAAGCAATGCACCGTCGTCGCGCTGATAGCCGCGGCGGCTCTGGCCAGCGATGCGGCCTGGGCGGCTCGGGAAGCACACACGTTCGAAGTGACAGTGGAAGTGCCGAACCGATCGTTCTACATCATTCCCGCGGTGCCGGACTGGATTCACCGACCGCAGCGGCTCGACTGGAATCACTCGACCTCAAGCCTGAGCAGTGTGCGCAAGTACTTTGATGTGCGTCACGACACCAGTGCGATTGAAGCGCGGCTGGAGTCCGCGCCCTACCTTTCGAACGGTCGGCCGGCAGACGATATCAGTCTGCGCGTGACCTTTAACAAGGTGGAGCTGAGCGCCGAGATGGCGCCGCGCGAGGTGGTGTCGCAGGCCGAGGCCGCTGCGGGGACACGGGTGCTGCTGCAGATCGACCCGATCAGCCCGGAGGGCGGCTACCGCCCCGGGGATTACGCCGGCAACGTGCTGTTGCTGTTCAGTGCCCGAGCGCCCGGCGAGTGAGATGGCTCGCGCAATGCTGGTATCGAAGTATTTTCTGGAGACCACCCATGATTTTTTCTAGCGCCCCGGGCATCCGCCCATGGATCGGATTGCTGTTGACGTTGTTCAGCGCTGCGGCAGTGGCCGAAGTGCACAACATTGATGCCACCTTCGAGCCGGACTTTGCCAATCCGCAAAAAAATCAGTTCAAGAATCAGACCCCATCCCAGGGGTTCTGCCGTCAGGTACCGGCAACGTGCGAGTCTTTGGGGCTGTTCAGCCTGATCGCGCAAATTCCGTTCGCCGCCAATGCACCGATTCAGGCCAACCACGCCGATCCGCGCCAGGGTGGCATGGCCAAAGTGCCGTCCGACTGGAGGACTGTTTCGGTGACCAACGCTGCCGGTGATAGCCACGTTGTCGAGGTGAGAATCGCCGGTGTTGGTCACGAGGCGGGCTTCCCGTTGTCGGTCGTCGAGCTGACCGGAGGCGGCTGGTGGGATGACTTGTGGGAGGGCGGCGGCTGGGTCTACGCTCCGCCACCATGTCTGAGTGTCGGTACCCATACAGCGGGATATCATGGTTACAACAGCTTCTGGAGAGTTCCGGAAGGGGCGGGGGTCTGCGCCAAGAAAGCTCTGTTCGATATCCCGCTTGGCATGAGCTATCAATATTTCGTCTTTGCCTACGAACTGCGCACGCCGGATCCGCTGAAAATGGATGCTGGCGACTACACCGGTGCCATTACCTACACCGTCGGTCCGAACATGGATTTCGACATGGGCGATGTGATGATCCCGAACGACTCGATTCTGACCCTCAATTTCAATTTGAGGGTTACGCACACCATGAAGGTCGATATTCCTCCCGGCGGCAACCGCGTGGCGCTGCAACCGGTGGGCGGTTGGCAGTCGTGGCTGAACGAGGGCCGCAAGCCGACCCGGCTGATGCGTGACCAGACGTTCAATATCTCGGCCTCGAGCCGCTTCAAGATGAACATCGAGTGCCAGTACGTCTTCGGCAACGACTGCTTGATACGGGAATCGGGCACCGGCCATGTGGTACCACTGGAAGTCAGCGTCAGCCTGCCCAACGGGCTGACCGATGGCGCCGGACAAGCGGTCAATCGCCGGCGATTGCTGATCGATGGCACGGGCACCGAGTTGTTTCAGCCGAGCTTTTATCTGGACCGCAAGGTGGGCACGCTGCATTTCGAAGTGGCCCGCGATGCGGTGGAAAGAATGATCAGGGAAGGGGAAGCGCGCACCTATTCGGGCAATGTCACGGTGATCTGGGATTCAGAGGTAGGTTAAGCGCGATTCCGGTCAAGCAGCCCATGTGAGTCTGGCTGCGTTCAGACGCTCGATCGGGCCCCAGCGTCTTGCGCGGCTGCACGGGGCCAGCCTGGCAGGACTCCTCGCGGTCTTTGCGACAGAAGCAAGAGCAGTAATGCGCTGTCATCCGGACAGGATTGCCAACTGCGCCGGCCCGGTGGTAACCACGGGGGGATTTTCCGCCGGACGACATTGCGAGTCACTGCCCGGTTGCAGATACGGCGTGAGAATCGGCGCCATGCCCTTGAGCACTTGCGTGGGCAGGGCCGAGGTGAACTTGAAGTTCTCTGCCGAGCGACCTGGGACGAACGCGGTCAGCGTGCCGAAATGGTGATCGCCGATGTAGAACACGAAGGTCGCCGTGCGGTTGATCGACTTCGAACTGATGATCCGCCCGCCAGACCCGATCGCCGCAATGCGGTTGTCGCCGGTGCCGGTCTTGCCGCCCATGGCCAGCGGCGTGCCGTCGGGCAATTTGAAACTGCCCGACAACCGTTTGGCGGTACCGGCATCGACCACTTGCGACAACGCCTCGCGCATGGCTCTGGCCACTTCCACCGGCATCACGCGTTTACCCACGTGCGGGTCGTTGACCAGTCTGGTTTCGTACGGCGTATCGGCGGCGAAATGCAGGCTGTCGATGCGCAGCGTCGGCATGCGTACGCCGTCATTGAGAATGGTGCCGATCAGCTCGGCGAGCGCGGCGGGACGGTCGCCGGAACTGCCGATGGCGGTGGCCAGTGACGGCACCAGGTGATCGAACGGGTAGCCGACTTTTTGCCAGCGCTGATGAATGTCGAGGAACGCTTCGATCTCGAGCATGGTGCGAATGCGGCTGTCGCGCGCGCCTTTGTGCCGGCTCTTGAACAGCCAGCTGTAGACTTCCTGGCGCTCGAAATGGCTGGCCTTGACGATCTCGCTGAAGGTAGCTTCCGGGTGATGCAGCAGATAACCCATCATCCACAGATCCAGCGGATGCACCTTGGCGATGAAGCCCTGATCAGGCAAATCGTAACTGCCTGGCCCATAGGCATCGTAGAGGCGGATCAGGCGGTCATCGGTGAGTTTCTCCTTGAGCTTGGCGCCTTTGAGGTGGGCGCGAACAAAGCTGTTGAAGTCTTCCTGGCTGGCATCCGGCAACAGATAACGGTGCACCGCCGCCATGCGAATCGGCGTCGGGCGGATGCTGTCGAGGAAAGTTTCCAGGCGCGCCTGGGTGTCCTTGTTCTTGTACTTCTTCCAGAACTTGAGCAGGAACGAGGTGCCTTCGCGGTCGGCGAAACTGGCCAGGTATTCCTGGCGGCGGGGGTCGCGGTCATCCTTGAGCAATTCGCCATTGGGGCCTGAGTAGGTGGTGTAACGGACGATGTCGCGCATCAGCCGAATGAACGGCAGGTTGATCGACTCGCGCAGTGAATCGCGCAGTGTCGGCAGGCGACCGTTGTCCTCTTTGCGGAAGTTGTTGAATCTGTGCAGGCCGCCGCCGGTGAAAAACGCCTCGCCCGGGCTGGCCGAGTATTTGCGATCGAGCGCGGCGCCGAGCAGCTTCGACAGATCGTGATCCTTGTTCTGGATCAGGTAGTCGATGACCCAGCGGCTGAGGCGGTCCTGATCCGGTACCTCAACTTTCTTCAGTTCTGGCCCGCTCATCGCGCCGTATTTGTCGTGCAGCTCGGCGACGATTTGCAGGTACGTGGTCAGCACACGCATTTTCGCCGTCGAGCCGAGTTCAAGCTTGCTGCCTTCGTTGATGTCGAACGGCTGATCAGTGCTGTCGGTCTGTACGCGCACCCGCGAGCCGTCCGGGGTCAGTTCGAAGAGGGTGAAGCTGTAGCGCACTTGCGTGGTGCTGGTCGGCGTCAGCAGGCGTTCGCCGAGCAGGCCGATCTCTGCTGCGTAGGCCGGATCGGCGAGTTTTTTCAGATAAGCCGTGGCCTGCGTTTGCAGGTCGCCCTGCAGGGTGCTGGTGGCTGACAGGTCGAGACGATCGAGGTCGTAAAGCGGCCGGTTGAGCATGCTTGCCAGGCGGCTGCGGGCAACGCTGATGCCTTTGTTGGTTTCAATCGGCTGCATCGTTGGCTGGGTCTGCCAGTCGCGGTAGGACACGGTGCTTGCCAGCGCGGCGTCGGCCAGAGCGCTGTCGATCACGCCGTTCTGCTTGAGCAGGCGCAGGTGGCTGTCGGTGAGGCTCGCCAATTCCTCGCGGCCCTTGGTCAGGTAATGCGAAGGACGGCGCTGGGCGATCATCAGCGAGAGCATTTCACGCAAGGCCAGGCCTTTGGCGGCCATGGTCTGCGGATCGGTCTTCGGGCTGTTCAGTTGCTCGTTGGCCTTGTTGAAATCACTGCCGTACCAGACTCGCAAACCTTCGGCCATGCCGTGCACTTCACCGTGGCCGGGTACCGCCGAGAGCGGCACGCTGTTGAGATAGTCGCGCACGATGTTCTGCCGCGAACCGAGGGTCTGCGGGCCATCCTGATAGGCGCGCACGCTGGCGGAAACCATCTGGCGGATCTTCTCCGCGCCCGACACGGTCAGGCCATCGGGCGAGTGGCGATACTTTTCCAGTTGCGTTGCCAGGGTACTGCCGCCGGCCGATTGCCCGGGCAGGCGCAGCAGTTTCGCCACTTGCGACCACGCCGCCATGCCGAAGCGCGGCCAGTCGACCGCCGGGTTGGCCAGCGGTTGTTTCGGGTCGAGGAGAAAGCGGTTTTCGATGAACAGCAAACTGCTGACCACTACCGGCGGAATCGCCGCGAAGTCGGCATAAAGTTGCTGCGGATAGTTGTATCGATACAGCGGCGCGCCTCGGCAATCGGTGATCGACAGCCCGGCCTGAATCTTTTCCGAATACGGCACGAACAGGCCTTTGTCGGTGTAACCGAGCAGGGCAGGGGAGAAGCGTGTCTGCTCGGTGATCACGTAATTGCGCTTGAGCAGGCGCGGGAGGAATTCGTCCAGAGAGCTGTAACCCAGGCGCAGATCGAACGGCCCGTTGCCCGGATAACGAATCGCTTCGCTGGGGCCGGGTTCAAGTTTGTAGGTCAGCGAAGCGGCGTACTGGCTCAGCTCCTGCGCCTGGAAACGCGAGGTGCGCATTTCCTTGGACGCAGCGAGTCCCACCACCACCGCAATGATCAAAAACAGCAACCAGAAAGCCTTCCACCCGTGCCGGTTGCGACGGGGTTTTTCAGGGACAGGCGCTTCATTCACACGTTCAGTCTGAACCACGGTTTTACTCGAATCGGTTTGCCACAAAGCGCCCATAGTCGACTGATCCATTCACGCAGATTGATCGGACTTGTCTGAAGCTTAGACGGTGGTTGAAGCCGGTGAAAAAAATGTGAAGAGCGGAGCCGGCGCTTTGTCTGAATAAAACTGGAACAAACACTGTGGCGAGGGGATTCATCCCCGCTGGGCCGCGAAGCGGCACCAAAACCTGCCACCACGGTTTCTACAGGCACACCGCGTGTAAGAAAGTTGCGCCTGCTGCGCAGCCGAGCGGGGACTCCCTGTGGCGAGGGGATTCATCCCCGCTGGG